>CAITMP010000859.1 GCA_903893525.1 uncultured Acidobacteriia bacterium
ATGATCGGTGCCGGCAACTTGGTGACGCCATTTGATTCTTCTGCCTTGATGCTTGGGCGGGCGCTAGGGGGCGTCGGAGCATTTGCCGGGGGCGTGTTCACTGCAACGGTATCGCTGTCCTTCGACGCTGCTGGGCGTCCGCGGCGAAGCACTGGCGGACCGGGGTCCTCGGTATCGCGTGCAACCGGCGCAATCGGTCCGTCGGAAGTCGAATTGACTGCGCGGCGCCGCGAAACGGTAACGCCGGAATCTTCGTCGGGTGCGGTGATCTGCGCCCGGGGACTATCCGTCGACGCAGAGCGGGAGGTCTGAGTAGCGGGCGCGTCGGAATTGCGCCGCATCACTGGACGGTCGGGGTCGTCAGAAGCTTTCGGAGCAGCCTGCTCCTGTGTGGAATCGGTGGATTCGGCGCGGGTTCGGCGCAGCACCGGGCGATCAGGGTCATCCGAAGACGACGAATTGGACGAGGCTCGCTCGGAGGATGCAGAATCCTTGTCGCCGGACGGGGCTCGCTTCAATTTCGGCTTTTTCGAGGACGCTTGGTCATCACTGGCATCGCCGGGGAAGCCCTTCCGGATCAGGGTCACCCTGAGCGCCGTGTAGTAATTGTTGTTGTCGCGGGCGGCATCGATCTGGACTTCGTCGCCGGCGTCGAAATCGCCATAGCGCGCCTGGATTTGGCCGGAATTGAAGTACCGTGTGTTCCGGTCCAGCGCGATCATGATGTCGCGGCCATCGCCCGGATCCAAAGCGATCTGGCTGGTTGCGATGCGGCGGATCTTGCCCGCCAGGGTATCCGTTGGTTGGTTGGCGGTCCGACGTCGTCCGGGAATCGGCAAACCCATTCCTCCGCCACCAGGGTATTGGGTACCTTGGCCGGGGAACGGACTACCAAACTGGCCGCACGCCGGGAAATCGGCGGCGACCGCGACAAGGACCAACGGAATCACTAACCTGAAAGACATCAGACGGTGGGACGCAATGCCCGTAAGGAGCGTTTCAGGCCGGGTACACATACCGCAACTCTAGCGCTTGCGAAGGCTGGGGTCAACCCTGCGATCTACGCTGGGTGGACTACGGCCCGCAAGGCCTCCACCAACCCTGCGGCGTCCCCATCGGAAAGCTTTGTCCCGCCCTTGGTGACGTAGAAAACGTCGATCGCCTTCTTCGCCTCCGTGTCCACCAGGACCACTTCGATGCTGGAACCATGTCCCGAAATCACGGCTGCGACATCGTACAGCAGGCCGGGCCGATCCTGCGTCACCAGCTCAATCAACGTTGCGCCCGGTGATGCGGAATTGTCGAACCTGAGTCGGAACCCTGCCATTGCGTGGGCGTCCGGCTTCACTCGGGGACGCCGCCGGAGCAGCTCCTCCACCGAGACTTCGCCGCGAACGACCCGGATCACGGTACGAACTACCTCAGGTACCTCGGCCGGGTTCAGGTCCAAATTGCGGGCGGGATCGCCGAAAGTGAACGAATCTATGACCACGCCGTGGCTGTTGGTGAACGCTTCCGCCTTCAGGATGTTAAATCCGAAGCTGGAAAGTGCCGCCGCAACCGATGCAAACAGGAATGGACGATCCACGGCAACCACGGCCAATCGCCACGCTGTGTCCCGCGCCAAGGCTGCGGACACTCCCTTCTGGCGACTCTCCCTTTCCAACCGCTGGTGCTCCCGGATTTCGTCCACATTGTGGACACGGAAATACCGGGGCGGCAAGCCTTCCAGAAAATGCCGCAGCTCCGGGTCGTCAGCCCCAATCGCGGGCGCGGCCACTTTCTGGCCCAACTCCCGCGTCAATTCGGCGTAGGTCTGGGCGTAGACGTTCCAGAGCAATTGCCGCCGCCATGGTGTCATCGCCTGGGGGTTCACGGCGCTGATGTCGCCATAGGTGAGCAGCACCAGGAGCTTCAGCCTCTCGACCGTGCCGGTCTTGTCCGCAATGTCGCGGATCGTGGCCGGATCGGACAAGTCGCGCTTGAAGATCGCGCCGCCGATCTCCAAGTGTGCCGAAATCAGGAAGGTTACAATACCCAACGCCCGTTGGCTGATCCCGGAACGGCCCAATACCGCTTCGGCAATGCGGCTAGAGACCTCGACGTGGCTTTCCTCGGGCGTTCCCTTGCCCACGTCGTGGAACAGGAGGGCGGTAACCATCAAATCCAGATCGTCGGTTTCGGCAACCAAATCGCCGAACAGGTCGTCCTTTTTGCCTCGCAAGTCCAGCACTGCTTGGATTGCCACCATGGTGTGCTCGTCCACCGTGTAGCGGTGGTTGAAGTCGCGGGTGACCAGTGCATCCATTTCCGAAAGTTCCGGAAACAGCGCAAAGAGCGTTCCGCATGCGAGCATTTGCCGGAGCGCCTTGGCTGCATGGGGTTGGCGCAGGATCTCCCGGAACGGAGGCCAGAGTTTGGGCTGCGTGGAGGCCCAAGTTCGGAAGGCTTCCGTATTGCGTTCCACGCGCTCCTCCGCATCGGCGGAGAGCGGCAGGCCATGGCGGGCGACGAAATCGAAGAGCCGCATCACTATCTGGGGGTCCGTTGCCGCTGCGCTGGATGAGCGGAAGAACACCTCGCCGTGGACGATGGAAAAATCGGAGTTCGAAAGCCGCGAAGTACGGTCGCGGAACTGGGCGAACAGGGAGCTCCTCTTCGCCTCGAAGCGGTCCAAGCGCCGATTGGCAATCCGCGCGATACGCCGCACGGCCCTGTAATAACCCTGAATCAGCTCCTCGGGTTCCACTCCGACCAGCGCTGCGATCTCATCCTGCCGGTTGAAGCTGAACTTATTGTCGTCGCGACCGGCAAGGTAGTGCAGGAAACAGCGGATTTGGAAGAGCACTTCCACACCGGGCGGAACCTGCTCGTCCCCGGCCCCGAGTTTGGCCAGCCACCGGAGTACCTGCAGGTCACGCAGACCTCCAGGGGCATCCTTGACGTTCGGCTCCAAGTGAAACAGAGTGTCCTGGTACCTTGTGTGGCGCTCCCGGGTCAATTGGGTGATGTTGCGGCCCAGTTCGGGCTTGGGATCGCGAATCTGCCGGAACAGAGCGGCATCGCCAGCGAGCAAACGGCGGTCCAGCAGGCTAACCGCGAGCTCGGCGTTGCCGGCATCGATCAAGTTGCAGTCGGCGGGAGTGTGGACGGACTGGCTGATGCGGAGGTTCTTATCCCACAGATCCCGGATGCAGAGCGAGAGCGGCTCCTTGAGCGCATCCTGGGACTTTTCGTCCGGCGTCAGGATGAGCAGATCGATATCGGAAAAAGGAAACAGCTCCCGCCGTCCATAGCCGCCCACGGCCACCAGCGCGAGATTCCCCGGCATCGAGACCCAGCGTTCCGTGACGATCCGGTCGACCAGCAAGGTTCTCGCATCCAGTACCGCTGCGGCGTCGCGCGTGCGGAAAAAGTCCTCGCGGATGGAGGCGTCGGTTGCGGCGGGACTACTGGTAACCGGTTCTGCCACGTGCTCCTTCTGTTCGTGCTAGATTGCCGCTTCGCCGCGGTCGCCGTTGCGGATACGGATGGCTTCCACCATCTCGTACACAAAGATTTTGCCGTCGCCGATCTTGCCGCTGCGCGCCGCAGCGGTGATGGTGTCGAGAACCTCGTCCAAACGCTCGTCTGAAACGACCAGTTCGAACTTGATTTTCGGCAGAAGGTCGACGTTGTACTCCTGGCCCCGGTAGACTTCCTTGTGGCCCTTTTGGCGACCGTGGCCGCGGACCTCCGAAATTGTCATACCGTCGATGCCGACATTCTTCAATGCTTCCTTGACGTCCTCAAGCTTGAAGGGTTGGATGATTGCTTCGATCTTTTTCATGGCAGCCTCTATTCCCGAATCACGCTTCGAGTATGTACCCTTCCTCGCCGTGCTGGCTGAGATCCAACCCCTGCTCCTCGTCTTCGGCCGGGACGCGGAGGCCGATCACGGCATCGCAAACCTTTAGGATAAGAAACGTGCCCACGACGGCGAGGCCGACCGCGATAGCCACTCCAATAGCTTGGTTGCCGATTTGAGCCGCGTTGCCGTCAACAAGGCCCAGCGGGATCACTTTGTTGTTGATGGGAGCGTCGTTGATGGCGTTGGTGGCGAAGACGCCGGTCAGGATCGCGCCGAGTGTTCCTCCCGCACCGTGGACGCCGAAAGCGTCCAGCGAATCATCATAGCCGAACTTGGACTTGACGGTTGTGACCATGAATAGACAGAACAGTCCAGCCAGGAAACCGATCAACAGCGCGGGCATCGGCTTGACGAAGCCGGAGGCGGGCGTAATGGCCACCAATCCAGCCACGCATCCCGAAATTCCACCTAACATGCTGGGCTTGCCGTTGTGCAGCCATTCACCCAACATCCAGCTCAAGGCCGCTGCAGCCGCCGCGAAGTGGGTGGCAACAAACGCGCTGGTGGCCAGCGACGAGGCTCCCAGTGCGCTTCCGGCGTTGAAGCCGAACCAGCCGACCCACAACATGGTGGCTCCGACCACGCTCAACACCAGGCTGTGCGGTTTGACAGGCTCCTTTGGCCACCCATGGCGACGGCCCAGATACAGCGCGCAGACGAGGGCGGAAACACCGGACGTGATGTGAACGACCGTCCCTCCCGCGAAATCGAAGGTTGGGATTGATCCACCCAGATATGCGTTCAGTAGTCCACCCTTGCCCCACACCATGTGGGCCATCGGGAAATACACCACGAACACCCAGAGGGTCGTGAACAGGGCCATCGCACTGAATTTAATCCGCTCCGCATAGGCACCGGAGATGAGTGCCGGTGTAATCACGGCGAACATCAACTGGTAGACCATGAACGTGCCTTGGGGGATTGTTCCGGCATAATCGGCATTGGGCTCCTTGCCCACGCCGTTCAGGAAGAGGTATTTGAAGCCGCCGATGAAGGGATTGCCCTCGGCGAAGACCAAGCTGTAACCGACCAGTGCCCAAATGACCGTAATCAGCCCCATCATCACAAAGCTGTGCATCATGGTGGAAAGTACGTTCTTCCGGCGGACCAAGCCTCCGTAGAACAGGGCCAGCCCCGGACTGGTCATCATCAGCACCAAGGCCGCCGAAACCAACATCCAGGCGTTATCGCCCGCCGACTGGGCGCTCTTCGCCGCAGCCTCGACCGCGCTTAGACGCGCAGCCAGATCAGGTGCTGCTTGAAGCAGCATCGCAAGTTGTATCTGCATGGATTGCTCTCTTACTGGGAGATTGGAACTGCCGAGACTGCTGCTGTGCGAACTGGCACAGGTTTTGCCCACGGACAGGGAGGGCAAACGTGATACGAACTACTTCTTTGCGGGAGCGCTACTTTCCGGGCCGGTTTCCGTGGTTTGGTTGGTGCCGTCCAGAATGTAAATCTTCTCGCCGGGTTTGGCGAGCTTGAGACGCTTCCGGATCTCGAACTCCTGCTCGACCGTACTCCCGGCCAAACGATTGATCCGATCCTGCTTCTGTACAATTTCCCGGTTCAACTTCTCATTCTTCGACTTGTAGTCTGCAATGAGCTGGCGCTTCTCAAGAAGCCCAGGAATGCCCTGCGGCCCCCGAAGGACCACAACCGCATAAGCAGTACCCGCAAGTACAGCGGCAACGTAGGCGGTTCTGAGCGCGGTTATCCTCATAGGCGTAACAGGGAATGTCTCCTGCGAGACAATACTATCATTGCACGCATCCGGCTTGGAAGGCTTTGCGTGGCATGTAGGCAGGAATGACCGATAAAATAATTTTATTGAGCACATGCGGAAATGATGGGGAGGCCGAGCGGCTGGCGCGTCATCTGGTGGAGACCCGGCTGGCAGCTTGCGTGAACGTGATCCCGACGGTGAGCAGCTATTACCGCTGGGAGGGGAAAGTCGAGTCGGCTTCTGAATCGCTCCTGGTCATCAAGACCTCGCGTGGGCTGTTCGACGAAGTCCGGGCGGCGCTGGAAGCTGCGCACTCCTACGAACTGCCCGAGGTCCTGGCTCTGCCGATCGTGACGGGATCGCCGAATTATTTGGCCTGGTTGGATCGGGAACTCAAAGGTGGCGATTCTGTCTGAGATACAAGCGTTCCTTTTTGACATGGATGGCGTCATCATCGACTCCAATCCCCTGCACCGCGTGGCATGGGACGAGTACAACCTCCGGCATGGCATCAAGACCACCGAAGAAATGCATGCCGCCATGTACGGAAAGCGGAATGACCAGATCGTCCGCGTGTACTTTGGCGGTGGATTGACGGACGCAGAAGTGGATGCGCACGGCGAAGCCAAGGAGGCCCTCTACCGCGAATTGATGGCGGACCGGCTGGAGGAGTCGCTGGTGCCGGGAGTCCGCGAATTCGTGGTCGGGCTCGGGTCGATTCCAAGGGCGGTCGCGACCAACGCCAATCAGGCGAATCTGGATTTCGTGCTGGACAGGTCAGGATTGCGGCAGTATTTCCCTGTGGCCGTGCACGGCGGCCAGGTGGAGAATCCGAAACCCGCCCCGGACGTGTATTTGCGGGCTGCGCAACTGATCGGCGTGGATCCCCGCCACTGCGTGGTGTTTGAGGATTCCAAGGGCGGTGCGGCCGCCGGTATCGCCGCCGGCATGCGGGTTGTGGGAATTTCCACCACGTTTGCCGAGCTGCCGGGCACGGAACTCATGGTCCGAAGTTTTGCGGACCCGGCGCTGCTGGAATGGCTGGCTGCCAATTGACGTATGGAAGAAATGCCATTTCCGTCTTCAAGGCTACCTGTTTGGCAGTGATTGAAAACGTTCCGAGACCCAAACACCAATCCGTATCACCCGGTTTGGAAAACCCATTGCGGAACTTGCGCCGCCGTCGGCTCCCGACGCGCCCTCCAACTGGCTGGGTTGCATGGCTGGGACGGGGCGGATCCTTGGCGACATTGTTTCACCTCCAACGCAAGAGTCCGAATGGGAGGTCCTTCGATCCAGCCAACGAGCTTTGGTTTTCACCCATCGGTTCGTGGGAGATCTTAACTAGCCGACCGGTCTGACCGGCTCCGAATTCGCGCTCCCGCTATCACAATCAAGCCCGTACCGAACAAAGCCAGCGTGCCGGGCTCGGGCGCCGCGCTGCCCGGCTCCACAGCCTCCGCTGTCAGGGTCACCCGACCGCTCGAATAGCTCAGTGCCCACTGCTCGGTGCCGTTGTTGAAGTATGGGTTCCGGACTCCTGCGAAGGTGCTTCCGTCGGAAGCTGGTCCGGAAAACTCGATGATGTTGAATGACTGCCCGACGGTGGGGACGAAGCCATTGGCGAGGGAGACGTTGAGCAACCCGCCGAATTGGACGACCTCCGCACTGTCGTTGATATAGCCGAATGAGGTGTCCGAAATGATCTCGGTCAAGGTCCCGTCGGTCAGAGGATTGCACCCGGCTGAACCGTCCAGCGGGGCGGCATTCGCGAATGACAACGAGCCGCCGTTGCTGATGCTGCCGAGGCATGCGGTTCCGCCCAGAACGGACGTGCCGTGGTTGGAAAGCGTCGCAACCTCAAGCCGTGAGGTAAGGTCTCCAAACAGCGCTGTGGCGTACGAGCCGGACTCCGCATCCAACGTTCCGGCCACACTGAGTTTGTTGCCGAGGACGGAAAGATTCTGGACCGTCATCGAGTCGGCAATGGAAAACTGCCCTCCGTAGAGGGCAACTTCCCCCGGGGCTTGGAGGGAGTTAACCGACAAGTTGATCGGTCCGTTCGCCCTCAGGTCCAGATAGAGATAGCCTTCGACGGTTGCGAGGTTGGCCAGGCCGTTGGTAGTCACACCCGCGTTGATTACGTTCACCATGCCGGCTACCACCAGCGAAGTATTGACCGGAACATCCGTGTAGCCCAGTCCACCTCCAGTGATATTCATCACACCGTCAATCCCAATGGACTTGTGGTTGTCAGGGAGGTAGGCAGTGTTCAGCGTCCCCGTCGAATATACGTTCAGAGAGTTGGAATTCGTGAGCGTACCATCGACAGTCAGGGTCCCGCCCACGTTGAAGCCGCCGTAGTTGGTGATATTGCCTAACACTTCCCCGCTACCGTTGACGTCCAACAAATTCCGATGGTTCTGCGAGTTTCCCAAGGCGATGGAATCAACGACAAAACTGCCGCTGGAGACAACGGCGTCCAGAACACCATTGTCCGGATGGGGCCCGATCAGGACCTTGAACGTGTTGGAACTGGTATTGTTCGGGACATTGTATGTCGCGTCGGGAGTCCAATTGGTGGCAGTCTCCCAGGATCCGAACTGGTTGCCCGTCCCGATCCACTCCGTTGTTATCTGCCCCGCCCAGCATCCGCTGGCAAGACCGATCAAGATGCACGACGTACGAACGATGGCGCGTAGGTTCACGAAAGATTCTCCTCCGAATGGACACTTCGTCTTCAATTGGAGAAGCGAGATCCGCCGAAAATTTTAGCGAACTTTTTTTGCGGCTTCCGCCCGCACCTGTTCCGCCTCGGCAACAAGTTCGCCCACTGACGCATCGGCAGGCGCGGACTTGGCCGTCTCGGCCAACAATTGCCGGGCCTGGTCCAGGCGGGCCAGCGCCTGGGGGGAGCGTCCCAGGTCGGATTCGGCGGCGGCGGCGCGGATCAGCGATATCGCGCGGGCCTTCCGGGAGATCCCGTCGGACGGGCTGTCCTTGAGGATGGCGTCCGCGATCTTCAATGCCGCTAGGTGTTCGCGGAGGGCTGCATCGGCGCGGTGCAGCGTCCGGAGGGCGAGGCCCAAGTCATTGTGGACATCGGTCAGGGACTTGAGAACGTTGAAATCGGTTGGGTGCACCTCGGTATACGCCACCATCTCGGATCGTACGGGTTCGAGGAAGGTGACTGCTTCGGCGGGTCGGGCCGCAGCCAGCACTTCACCCAAGCGGGACTGCGCCAGCATTACGTCCTGGGTGGCGAGGAAATTGCCGCGATCCTTGTCGCGGGTCTCGTTTGCGACTGTAAGGCCACGCCGGAGCGCGGCGATAGCCTCGTCGGATTCGGCCGGAAGCCCGGGACTGGAACCGGAAAGCGCCTGTCCAAGCACGGACCACGCGGCAAAGGAAAGGCGGCGCGATTCAGGCGTCGGAGGCCATTGCTTTTCAATCCGCTCCATGCGCGTCGCCATGCTTCGGCCCACTACACGCGCCTCCCGGTACTTGCCGTACACGACGTTCGCCTGTGCTACGTAGTGTTCGGCCAGCGCGGTATCCAATTCAATGCGCCGGTCGCCGGAGTGTTTCAGGCCCCAGTCGCGGACGGGGGTGAGGGATTTGTTCCCGCTCTCCAGTGCGCAGGCGGCATCTCCCAATTCCATACAGAGCAATGCACGGGAATGGTGGGCGAGGAAAACGGCGCGGGCCGCGTCGCGGGAACCGGGAACTTCGCGTGCGAATGCGTCCGCGTTCTCGACCTCCTCCTTGGAGACCGGCACCGCCTCCGCGGAGCGTTGCGCTTGGGTCAAGCTTGCGAGCAAGTTTCCCAAGGTTAGGATGAATGGCCGACGCAGTTCCGGGTTCTTCGATTGGTTGTCCCCGAGTTCACGCCGGAGGCTCAGAGACTTGCGGTAGCTGGCGATGCTGTCGTCCAGACGCCCGTTGGAGGAAGCACCCTGGCCACCTTGGATTCGTGCCAGTTTTAGGTACGCCTCGGCCAACTCACGTTTTAGGACGGGGTCGCCCGCATCCTCGACGGAAAGTGTGTCGAGGTATTTGCGCGCCGTTTGGACCACCAGTTCCCTGGCCTTCAGGGTGCCGGGGAGGTTGTGGATGGAGGCTTCGAAGTCGAACAGGAAGACGTTGGCGAGGGCGCGCACGTCCCGGAAGCGCCGTTGGGCGGTTCGGGCCTGCTGAACCGCCACGATTGCGGAGGCTGCGGTGGCAAGGAAGGCGATGGCGGCAATCGCCACCGGCCAGCGGTGCCGGGAGACGAAACGCCCGGTGCGGTAAGCGAACGAGTCCGGGGTGGCGGATACGGGAAGTCCTCCCAGCCAAGCCGCCAGATCGGCGGCAAATTCGGCGACCGTGGAGTAGCGGCGCGACGGGTCATCCCGCATCGCCTTGGCCAGGATGTTGCCCAAATCGCCCTTCGGCGGCGTAGCGTCCAACAGCTTCGAAAGGACCGCGGCCAGCAGATAGACGTCAGTGGAAGTGGTTGCGGGCTCGCCGCGCAACTGTTCCGGACTGGCGTATTCCGGTGTCATCGCGCGCGTCACCCTTGCGCCCGACTCGCCCAAAACTTGCGCAATACCGAAGTCCAGGAGCACCGGGACGCCCTCGCCCGTGACCAAAATGTTGTCCGGCTTGATGTCGCGATGGACCACCAGATGCCGGTGGGCGTGTTGAACGGCCGCACAGACCTCCAGCATCAGTCGGACCCTTGCTGCGGGCGCGAGCTTGTGTGCCTCGCAATATCTGTCCAGCGCGATGCCGTCCACGTATTCCATCGCAAACCACGGCAGGCCTTCCGCCGTTGCTCCTGCATCAAGAAAGCGCGCAATGTTGGGGTGGGAAAGCCGGGCCAGGATACTGCGCTCCCGCTGGAAACGGTCCAGCAGATGGTCCGTCTCCAGACCCCGGTAGAGCAACTTGATCGCGGCACTCTGTTCCACAACGCCGTCGCACCGTTCGGCCTTGTAGACAACGCCCATGCCGCCTTGGCCGAGCAATCCAAGGGTTCGCCAGACGCCGAGGCGCATCTGGGCGGAAGAGTCCGCGAGGTCTCCCGCTGTGCGGCGGATCGGCCCTTCGATCATCCCGTCGGTAAGGGCGTCGGCGGCCAAGAGATCCTCGACCTCCTGCCGGACATCGGGGTTGGGCGCACGTCGGTCGAGCGCAGCCTGCTGCTGGTCGGGTGGCAGTGCCACGAGGTCGTCAAAAAGCTGGCGAACTTCCGGTGTCATTGCATCAATTCCTTTTTGAGCCATGCCAGGCCTAGGCGCAGGTCGTGGCGGACGGTGTGGACGGAGATTTCGAGCGCGGCGGCTGCTTCCTCTGCGGTCATGCCTGCGAAGAACCTCATTTCGAGGAGGCGGGCTACCTGGGGATCGCGCGCCGCGATTCGTTCCAGCGTGCGGTGGATGTCGAGCACCGATTCCAGATCAATCTCCTTGGCCCGTGCGGAAATGGAGCTTGGCTTCGTCAGCGGCAGCGCAGCACCTCCGCCCCGCTTTTCAGTTGCGCGGGCGCGGGCATGGTCCACCAGGATGCTCCGCATCATGCGGGCGGCCAGGGCGTAGAACTGTGCGCGGGATCGGACGTCTGAGGGCAGGTTGGAGCCAAGCCGCAGGAATGCCTCGTTGACGAGGGCGGTTGGCTGGAGCGTGTGGGCAGACCGTTCTCCTCGCATTTGGCCGGACGCGAGGTGGTGCAGGTGGTCGTAAACCAAGGGTGCGAGGAG
>CAITMP010000860.1 GCA_903893525.1 uncultured Acidobacteriia bacterium
CTTCCTGCCCGACCGCAATCTCGGCAACTACGTCCAGAAGGAAACCGGGCGCGAAAACCTGAAGATTTGGCAGGGTTCCTGCATCGTCCACAACACCTTCCCGCTCCGACGTCTGCTCGAAGCCAAGGCGCTTTACCCCGATGCGGTGGTTGTCGCCCACCCAGAATGCCCGATTGACGTCCTCCGGCATTCCGACTTCATCGGCTCCACCTCCGCCATCATTGACTACTGCGCCGCCCACCCCTCCGGCGATTACATCGTGATGACCGAAAGTGGAGTACAATTCTCCCTGGAGCGCGTGGCCCCCAAGGCCCGTTTCCACTACGTCGCCAATGAGAATTGCAACTGCAGCGAGTGCCCCTTCATGCGCCTGAACACCCTCGAAAAGCTGCGTAATTCCCTCCGCACCCTTGAGCCCCGCGTAGAGCTCCCCGCCGACCTCATGTCGCGCGCCTTGCTCCCCCTCGAACGCATGCTCGCCGTCAACTAAAAGGACCCATGTGCAGCCGCTCGTCGACAAATTCGGACGCCTGCACGACAGCCTGAGGATCAGCGTCACCGACCGCTGCAACATCCGCTGCTTCTACTGCATGCCCGAGGAGGGCGTCCAGTTCATGGACCGCGCCGACATCCTCAACTTCGAGGAAATTGAGCGTTTCGTCCGCGCCGCCGTCCCCCTCGGCATCTCCAAAATCCGCCTCACCGGCGGCGAGCCCCTTGTTCGCCGCGATCTCCACAAGCTCATCGAAAAGCTGACCGCCATTCCCGGCATCCGCGACATCGCCCTCACCACCAACGCCGTACTCCTCGAAAAGCACGCCGCCGACCTCTACGCCGCCGGCCTCCGCCGTCTCAACGTGCACCTCGACACGTTGGACCGCACCCGCTTCCAGCACATCACCCGCCGTGACGACCTGCCCAAGGTGCTTGCCGGAATCGACGAGGCTGTGCGCGTCGGATTCCGCAAGATCAAATTGAACGTTGTAGCCGTCAAGAACCTGGTGGAACCCGACATCGTTCCCATGGCCCGCTATTGCCGGGAACGCGGTTTCGAGCCCCGCTACATCGAGTTCATGCCCTTGGACGCCCAGTCGCTCTGGGACCGCAGGAAGGTTCTCACCTCCGACGAAATTCTCGCCATGATCGCCGTGGAAATCGGCGAAGTGGTTCCAGTCCCCGACGCCGATCCCCGCGCCCCTGCCACCGAATACCGTTATGCCGATGGCGGCGGGACACTCGGCGTGGTCGCGTCGGTCACCCGCCCTTTCTGCCTGAACTGCAACCGCCTGCGCCTAACCTCGGACGGCAAGCTGCGCTACTGCCTTTTCGCCATCGAGGAAACGGACGTACGGGATCTCCTTCGATCCGATTCAACCGACGAGCACATCCAGGCCCGCATCCGCCGCAACATCTCCGAAAAGTGGATCGGGCACGAGATCAACTCCAGCAAGTTCATCCCCCCGCCTCGCCCCATGTATTCGATCGGCGGCTAGCGCTACTTCCCCGGCCCTCCGGCAGGGAATTTCTGCACCATCCCGCCCC
>CAITMP010000861.1 GCA_903893525.1 uncultured Acidobacteriia bacterium
CTGGAGTCGACGGAAGTTGTGCTGCAAGGGGCAGGCTTGCGACCGCAAGAAGAGCGGCCGGAGCCAAGCAAAGACGGAGAATGTGCGTTGCCATGGGCTTGTGTAAAGTCGATACCAGCATATCAAGGGATGCGTGGAATGGATTCCGGCGCTATCCGATCCGCACCAGTTCGCGTTGAATGGCACCGGTGACCCGGGCTGAGTCTTTGGACACGTACATGTTGATCTCGGAGCGGATGCCGAACTCGGGGAGATAGATGCCGGGCTCGATGGAGAAAAGCGCTCCGGGAACGACGCGGCGCTCGTCGTGGGTCTCGAGGTTGTCCATATTGGCACCGGTGCCATGGACCTCTTCGCCGATGGAATGGCCCGTGCGATGGACAAACCATTCGCCGTAGCCGCTTGCCTGGATATGGGCACGGCAGGCGTCGTCCACATGGTAACCGCGGAGATCCTCGCCGTTGGCGATGGCGCTGGTCACTCGGTTGATGGCGGCGTCGCGCGCACCGGTGACGATATTGAAGATGTTGCGGACGTGGTCGGGGGCGTCGCCGCAGAAGCCGGTCCAAGTAATGTCGTAGAAGATGGCACCGGGGCGGTCGAATTTGGCCCACATGTCGAGCAACACCACATCACCGGGGCGGATCGGCGAGCTGGTTTCGGGCATCGGCTCGTAGTGGGGGTCACCCGCATGGGCGTTCACGCCGACGATGGGACCGCTGTCGGCCACCAAGCCCGATTTGCTGAATTCAGCGCGGACCCAGTCGCGGACCTCCACTTCGCCGATGCCGGCGGAGAGGCGCTCACCAATGAGCTGGAACGCACCCGCGCGGATCGTATCGACGATCTTTCCGGCTTCCAAGTGGCTTTGAAATTGCGTTTCGGTGAGGCAAGCCTCGAATTCCTGGATCAGTTCGGCGGAGGTGATGATATCGACGCCGTAGCTGCGGACGAGTTCCACGGTCCCGGCGTCGACCATGGCGACGTACGGGACAGCACAGCCGGGCGAATATTGCATGGCGATCCGGTGCTTGCCCTTGAGAATTCGCTCCAAGGCGGCGTGCTGCTCGCGCCAGCTGGAATAGGCAATTTTCTCGCCGGGCGTGGAGTTCAGGACGCCGGATTCGATCCGGTGGACGATGCCGACCGGGTCGCCGTCGGCTGGAATCATGTAATACCAGCGGCGGGTCACATGGCGCGTGGGCTGGAAACCGAGGACGCGGTAGGCGAGGGGGTCACGTTGGTGGTGGTCGAAAAATAGCCAGCCGTCAAGGTTTTCGCGGCGGAGGGCTTCCTGAATTCGTGCGATGTCCATTAGCGTTGAGGATACCGTGTTCGAGGGTGGTGTCAAGGGCCGAGGGGTCGAGGCCGTCGAATTCGAGGATTTTATTGGAGGAAGTGAAGCCGGATGCGATGCGTATCGCGGAGGCATGGAGACCGGTGAGCTTGGCGAAGAAGCGGATGATGGCCTCGTTGGCCTTGCCGTCGACCGGAGGGGCGGCCACTCGCAGCTTCCAGGCATCGCCATGCCGTCCGGCAAGCTCCGTAGTGCGGGCTCCGGCATTGATTTTCAGGGAGATCCGGGCCTTCACGGGATGAGCCCGGGTTTTGGCTGGAGGGATTTTGACCAGCGGATGTCGGCCCGCAAGTCTGTAACCCCGGCGGCAATGCGTTGGGAGACGACATCGAAGGTAATCACGTCGTCGAGCCAATCGTGGCTGGAACCGTCCAGGTATTGGGTCGCAACGGTGATCGTGTATTGATGGGGGGTGAGCCAGCAATCGACGGTGAAATCGATGACGAGCTCCTCGCCGGGATCGAATTTGCCGAGGTCGATCCGCTCAATCCGCGTGTTGGTGCCGTAGATGTCCATGCCGATGCGGTTGCGGATCAGGATGCCAGCCATCGGTTCGGCCCGATGGTCGTTGAAGGCGGCCCGGATGCGGATGGTGATTCGGTCGCCCGATTCCACGACGCGGCACTGGCGCCCGTTGGAGTCGAGGAGTTGGACGGACAGGATTTCACTCGAACCGTCGCCGTGGCGGTTGCTCGCCGGGAGGGCGGCTCGTCGTTCGGACGGAGAGTCATCGTCGAATTCCTTTTGGCGTTCCAAGACGAGGCCGATGTATTTGTCGATGACGTGTTTGGGCTCGCCTTCGGCTTCCACGCGACCGTTCAGGAGGAAGATCGCACGGTTGGACAGCTGTTTGACTAGGCCGAGGTCATGGGAGACGAAGAGGATGGTTGTATTTTTCGCGCGCAGTTCCTCGAACTTGCGGATACAGCGGTTCGCGAAAACTGCGTCACCGACGGCCAAGGCCTCGTCGACGATCAGAATATCCGGATTCACATGGATGGCGGTGGAAAACGCCAAACGGACGTACATGCCGCTTGAATACTCTTTGACGGGCCGGTGGATGAATTCCCCGATTTCGGCGAATTTCTCGATGGCTGGCAGGTTGCGGGCCATCTCCTCGCGGCCGATTCCCATGATTTCGCCGTTGATGAAGATGTTCTCGTAGCCGGTGAACTCTGGATTGAATCCGGCCCCCAGTTCCAGCAACGCGGCGATCCGGCCCCTTGTTACGACACGACCGGCCGTCGGACGCAGGATTCCGCTGATGACCTGCAACAAGGTGCTCTTGCCGCAGCCGTTCGGGCCGACAAGACTCACCACCTCGCCGCGCTCGACTGAAAATGAAATATCCCGCAAGGCCCAAAAATCAGAGTGGAGCGGGGCCTTGCGGAATGGATTCAACTCGCGGATTCGGTCGAAGGGGGTCTTGTAGAGCCGGTAGACCTTGGAGACATTTTGGACCAGCAGCAACCTACCAGTGTACCGGCTTTCGATATTTCGCTAGCAGCGGATGACCAGCGAAAGATCGCTGCCGGGGTTTGTGGTTCCAACACCAGTCACGTCCATGGATAGAATGTCCCCCGCCTTGAGGGCGTGGAGCCCGAATCCGGGAGTCGTAATCGATGTATTTGAGCCCGGATCGAACTGCACGGTGGCGTAGGGCGAGAAATTCCGGTTGATCTGGATGGTTACGCCGGAACCCGTCGCGGCAGTTCCGAGTAGCCCGAAGAGATCCCGAACAGCCCGGTCCGCATCCACCACAATGCTCGGCACGGCACCCGTTTGCAGCGCTAAATAGCCGGCTATTTGGAACGAGTACTGCCCGCCTCCCAAGCTCCGCAAACCCTTGTCGACAAAAGAGGTAAACGGCAGAGTTGAGATGGCCCCGTTCCCAAGCGCGTTCGTCATGAACAGCTCCACGCTTGCAAGCCGGACATTCGGCAATTCCAAACTGTACTTCCAGTCGCCGGCAGCCGGACTACCGAAGAATCCCTTGGCAAAGGGGACGATCGCAACCTTCTCGTCCAACTGGTAGACCAGTGATCCCGCAGCGTGGGTTGCAGCAGTGGTTCCATACATGCCACGCTGGATCGTAGTGATTCCCGCGCTCGTGTTGCCGGCAACGATCACTTCCCCATCAATTTGCACCGCCTTTCCCGGATCGACCGACACCGGCAGTGTGATCGTCGTGGCACCGATGGCCACGCCGGACGAGAGGACCGTGGCCGGGGCGCCTTCAATCTCGTCGTAGTAGTGGAACTTGTAGGTGCCGCTCGTGATGCTCCTGGTGTTGACCAGGGACGAAAACGAAATTGCACCCAGATCCAGCACGCCGCCCCTCGCCGATGAGACCGCGACACCGAAATCTGCGCCTGAAGGCACGTCCGAATCGGCTGGCAGCGCGCCTGATTGCCCCAACACCCAACGCGTGACGGGTGAGAGGTCGAATTCTGCCTCGTCCGCACCCACATTGGCCGCCCTCGCACAAATATGGAGCCCGGAACCCATTCGTTCCGGTACAGTCAGGCTGATCGGGCTTGTCGGCCCCCTTGCCCCGAAGCGCCAGGCAGTTTCGGCAATGGCAAACGAGCTGGTGGCGTCCGGCACAACAGACCATGGCTGGTCGGCAGTCACAGTGTGTAGGTCATTGGCCGCAATTGTCCGTTCCTGCCCAGCCCCGGTACCCTTCGTAATACGCACCCGTGTCCCGACATACTGGTTTGTGCCAAGCTGAAGGACCGAATTTCCGAGTACAGTCTCGGAATGCACCGCCGCCGGAGTCTCCGGTAATAGCTCCCAACGCCAATAGAGATCGACGTGGTGGTACTGGGGGTCCGGCGGCAGCACCGTGACCGGCGTCAGTCCATTGTCGGTAAACGCAGTGGCAGGGGAAACGTTGGAGGCAATCCGCAACAACTGTCGCGGCGTCAGCCCGCGGTAGACATGGAAAGCCACCGCGCTGGCCGGAAGCCCAATGCCCTGTACCGTGACCGAATTCGTCGATGTGGCCGACGAAACGCCCGCCTGCGCCACGAACGACAGAGGCCCTTCGCCCCCTGCGGCATCCACCGCGCTAACAGCGTAGAAATAGTTGGTACCGCCAACCAAGGTACCTCCCGTGGAGGAAACTGAAGGAGTAAAACCGATCAGGGGCGACGCCAATGAACCCGTGCTCGCACCCGGCGTAGTGAATCCGACCGCCAGTTCCACATTGGCGGATCCGTCGCTCCCTCCCACCTCGGTCTCCCGGACTCCCAATTGGAGGGTGCCGAAAGCATCCACAATAGACCCGCAGACCGGTGCGGGTAGCCCGGAGCCTTGGCCCGAATGCCATCCCCGCCCCCCGATAATGCCGGTTACGGTGTCCGAGTACCAAGCGTCGTTGTGCAACTGGGCTGATATCGTCGCCGTTCGAAAGCTGGCTCCCGGAACAATCCGCGTAATGCGGAACGGAGTGCGGTTCAGGTTTTCCTTCGCGTACGTAACTGTAATCAAATCTCCAGGCATCAAACCGAGAGCTTTTACGCTCGTGCTGAATTCGAGGAATACATTTCCCTCGACGCCCCGGTTGAGCCCCAACAACAGCATGCGTGCGGCCTGACTGAAGGTTGTAATGCCGATAGCGTCCCATGCCGCCGCTACCTCCTGGCCCCTCAGATCCACATCGTCGCCGTCCGACAGCGACAGACTGTCGTGTTGGTATTGGTTGAAGGCATCCTGAAACTCAACGGACAATCGATTTGCCACGTCCTGAGCCCCACGGGACGACATGCGCACGCTGGAACTGCCATCGGCATTCCGCGCAATGGACGCCGCATCGAACTCGTAGGCTGGCCAACCACCGCCGTAGGTCGAGACAGCATTGCTCCCGGCGGGCTTCGAGGACTGCTGGCGCGCAAAGGTGTCCTCCACTCGAACCTCCAGCTTGCCTGCGGAATTCAACACCAAGTACATGCGGGAGGAGTTGCGCAGTGCGCGGACGATCTCGCCGGCGCTACGCCGCTGTTTCAACGCGAAATTACACTGGAAACGGGGCACTTGGACTTCTCCACCCAACGGATCCTGCGTCGTAATCAGGCTCGCGGCATAGTCGGCAGCGCGCGCAAAACTAGCCGGGTCCACCTCGTCCTGGGAATAGCCGCAACGTCGGATGACGTCCAGCAGCACCCAAGCCGGATTGTCGGAGAATTGTTCCCCCAAGTAGTTTCCAGCCGAGTCGAATTGAGGCAGTTTCAAGCCCTGCATCAGGACTTGCACAGCCGGAACGCTGGTCCCGTCGCTGACCCTGTTCGGGACCACCACTGACAGATAGGCCATGCTGCCGTACGGATCGCCCATCAGGGTGCCGTGCCCGTCAGTGAAATTCGGATCGGCAGCACCGTCCCGCGTTCCGGGGGTGATCAGGTTGTACCAACCTGTGGATGTCATATTCACACCGGAGACCCCGCGTGGAACCTCCACGCCGTTGACCAGAACTTTTAGCAGGCCCTGAATCTCACCCAGTCCCAAGAGGACCTCCATGCGGGTCAGATTGCCGTCGTTCCGTGAAAACACAACGTCCGGCGAATGCCACTGCGTGCCGTATACGATCGGCACAAAATCGTTGTACCGGGCTTGGTTATCCTGGACAGCCGAGAGCGAGTAGTTCTTCTGTCCCGACCCCCTCACCATGATCGTGGGAGGAACAAATTCGATTCCTCCGAAATGACCTGTGTTCCGGCCACCGGAGTCCCGTTGGAACATTCCGCGCGATTCGCAGTCCAAGCGTGTCCGTGCGCAGCTGGTATAGGCGGAGGTGCCGTTTAGACTCCCGCGTCCACCGCCTTGGTCGGCGGAATAGCCGCAACGGTAAAACGGCGAATACTTCCCCTTGCCCGACCCGCCATCCACGGCTTCCGCGCGCTGAGCGGCAGTACCCGGAAACCGCCACGGACACAAACGCTGGACGCGGACGTCAGGGATCACGCTCCGCTGAGCTGACATCCGATTCATCGCCGACAGTCGGAAGGTGTCCTCGGTCACCAGTTCCGGCGAGTTCATCAGGCCGGTGAACACAACAAATGGATCAGTCGTGGCGGAACCCGCCTCAACATCGGCGAAAACCACCCGAACGCTGACCTTCGACCCCTTGAACCCCGTCTGCTGCTCTATCTGCGATAAGCGGGAATCCGCATTCGCCAACTCGAACGTGAGTTTCGGAGCGCCGCCAACCTGCGTGTCGGACGCCAGCTGGGCCTCGAACAGGTTATGCCGGACAAGACGGGCCTCATAACCCACACCGTTCCATTGGAAGGCCTGGGAACTCCAATGCTGCATGCTACCGTCTGCTAGAGTGCAATCGAACAACAGCAGCGGAGTATCCGCGCTGAGACTTTCCTTGGCTATGAGTGGGCTTTGCATGTTTTTTGCTTTCCTGCCTAACTATTGACTCTTCATGTCCGGGACAACAGGACGATATCCGTCGCCCAGAGTCCGCTACCTGTTGCCGTAATTGCAATTTCGTCCGACGCAAAATACGTCTCTGGATAGATCCCTGTGGCTGCGCCAGACACCTTGTACTGCGACGGGAACGGTTGTGGCTCCACCTGCATGCCGAATACTTCGACAACTCCGCCACTCGGCACAGAAACTCCGAATGTGGAGTATGCGGCCCCGGCGGCTCCGGCAACCCCAAGATGTGCCCGCGACCAATGCGAACTCACACCACAAACACTGCGAATGCCATCGCGGTCCAACACAATGCTGCCGGGAATCGAAGCCCTTACCCACAAGCTGAAACATGCCATGTAGTCGCCGGGCAATCCCAGCGTTTGCGTGCAACGAAGCTCTCCGGCCGATGAATTCGAGACCTGCCACGAACCCGCACCCCCGAATGGATCACCGGAACCGCGCACCGCAGTTAGCGAACCCAGTTGCCAATCCGGACGCGTCAGATCCTCGCTCCACCCAATCAGGTTGGCCGTAGGGTCTGCGAATCCAAACTTGCCATAGCGGCCCCGGCAAGCTTGGAAGAAGCTCGAAAGCTTCGCCGCCTCGGTATCCGAAAGATCCTGGTAGGAAAACCTCCACTGGAGTGCTCCCCCCGCCGAATCAGGCGCAACAACACGCCGGCCACCCTCCAGCTGGTTCGAGATTGTGCGCCATTTGCGGCCGCGAACGATTGGGAACTGAGCCAGCGAACCTCCGCCGATCTGTGGAAACCAATTCATGCTACCTCCTCGACAAACAGCAAGGCTTTCCCCCGAAGCTCATCCTTCACAGTGATGAGCAGCCCGTCAGCGGACAGAACGCAGTTCCCGACACTGGTACCCGACACCGGATCCGGGAACGCAAACGGAACACCTTGCTGCTGATCCACAAACGTAGACAGATTCGACAATTCCTGTTCGTCCAGCAAGTCCAGCTCAATCCGCCACCGCCGCAACGGACGCCCGAAGAGGCGGTAGTTCTGCCGACTACCGTCCAGGAACGGTACACTCTGGGTGCCAAAGCTCGTCCGAACTTCCAAGGGATATTGCGCCTGGGCACCAGACTTCAATGTTGGAAAGTCAGGCATACTATAAGTCCGCCACTACCGAGTTAATTGGATGATTGTTCAACATCGCCTCACGGACAGCGCTGGCGATGTCGGAGCTGCGGTCCATAAAGGATTGACTATCCATGGCGTTCACGTGAACGGTGATATTCGAAGTAACACTGGACCCGGCTCCCGATACTTGACCGGGACCCGCAGGCAGTCCAATATCCAACCCAGTGCCGATGTTATTTCCAAACGACCCCACAGTGCCTCCCGAACCAGGACTGCCAGTTGAAACACCGCTACTCGGACTTGGGCCGCCGAGGATCGCGTCGATCGCGATGGACGGTGGTGCCTTATACACCGGCAGTGGCTCCGGCGATGACGAGCCACCGCCAAACAAGTGAGCTATCCCCGAAAATATCGGCGACACAATACCCGTAATCCCATGAAGAAATGTCGATGCGATTCCCCCCAAGGCACTACTGGTGGAGTGTGACGCCTGTGCCGCCGTGTTCCCCTGCAGAGCCTGGGTGTTGGCCGTGATGAAATCCACCTGCTGCTGATAAGACTGCCGAAGCTGGCCAATCTCCTGTCCGGCCTGGGTCAAGGATTGCCCCAAGTCCGTCGAGGCGCCGCTCACTCCGGTTGTCAGGACCGGCGTACCCGGAATTCCCCGCGTCCGAGTGGGGGCAACCTCCCGAAAAACTTCCTCAATATTCCGATGTGTCATCTCGCTCCTCCCGCTCCACCTGCTCGCGCAGGATCAAGAATGCGTCTATCTTGCGCCCGTCAGTATCCATCGTTTCAACGATTCCGAGTCGCCGTCTGACAAGAAACTCTTCGATGAGAGCCAAGCTTTCGCCGGTTATCATGGATTTCGGACACTCGTCCGTGCTAATTTGCCGCCGCCCCCAAACGATCCGGGACTCTCCCCGTTCTTCCGCCGGAAGAAAGCCGCAGCGCCGTTTTCGGTCCAGTCCGTGCCGCCGACAACTGTCGCAATCCCACCCGGACCGTGCCCCGGCTCTTACAGCCGAGGCATGGAAATGGAATGCGACTACTAGTTTTTTCTTTCTTGCTCGCCCAGGCCGCACTCCAGCTTTACTGCGGCCAAAGCCTCCCGGAACAGGTCCTCTGGGCCTTCGGCAATCATCTGTTCCACGCTTGCAGCATGGCCATCCAGTATCAAGCCGCGCACTTCGGAGATACCCCAAGACACATAGACACGGTCGATCTCGGCGGAGAGTACGCCCGCCTCAATCCGGCTCTGAGCACTCTCCCCTGCCTCGAAGAACTCGGCCTTCGCAGCAAGGCTCCGGACCAGCTTCATTAGTTCCAACCTGCGTCCAAAACTCATCCGTGCCACAACCAACTCGACACCCGGCCAGCTTTCGGACGAGACAACCTTACTGCTGCACCATTGTCCGCTCATAATTTGTGCGCTCATAGTCCGCTACCCGAACGCGACAACAATTTCATCGTCTGAAGTGCCTTGGGCCCGTGACTCCTTGAACTTCCACTTGAGGCGTTTCTCGGAGTCGTCGAAAGTCGGCACATCGGGAATCATGCTCTTGATGTAGATACCTGCCAGTTCCGTCGCCGACTGCCCCAACTGGAACATCAATCCGACCGGATCCTGCTGACGGGCCGCTTGATAGAGCCCCTTCGTCAAATCGTCATCCTGGGCGAACAGCTCCAAACTAACTATCACCTCGCGCTGGCCTGGTGTCAAACCGCTTGGCAGTGACCGGCCATACTCTCGGTTGCGGGCCTCCAAGTTATTTCGAACCTCGATAGTCGCCGATGAAACTGTGAACAACTGACCTGGCACCACGCCAATCCATACCTGTCCCAGATTGCCCGGCACTGGCGAATAGGCGTTCCCGGAACTTTGGGGTTCAGCCGGAAATGTGGTTGCACCATTTTGTCCGCTGATAAATGTGGCACCGTCCACCAAATCCTGCGCCACGCCGCTAAACGAGAACTCGTGGAAATCACCGTTCAACTTCACACCCATACGGTCAACGCCCGCACCGGTTAGAACCCGCTGCACAGCCGTCGACGGGTCCCAATAGTCGTAGAGGGTAACGCTCGGCAATTCGCTGGCCAACCCATAGTTTGCGGATGAGCCTAGCTGAACTCCCACGACAGGCGCGGTCGAATAGGGCGCATTCATGACAACGGTTCGCGGATCCGCCACCGCTGCTACAAACCGAATCTCCCCGTTGGATACGATGGCGCTTCCCGGATTCAGACCATGATCCGCCGCAAAAACGATCCCGGACTCCGTCGTACCGGTGGTCGGCGTCCCGCCCGGCCACAATCTCCCCGCCTCCCCCAGCGCGGCCTCCACGAGAGGCCCATGCGCCGGCAGTGCCTGTTGGTTCGTCCAGTCGCGCATATACGACTTCAATTCAAATTTCGTGCTGCGGCGCATCCCGCGCGGTACGCCGGCCCACGTCCGACTTCCCGTTTTGTCCCTGCGGTTGCTCGACTCCCTCTGGTGCTGAGCAGTCATGCTGACCGCCGGAATCCTGTGGTCGGCCGTAATCGCCGACATCTCGCCGTAAGTTGTCTCCCGGGCGCAATACCAGCGGTTTGCGTTTGAAGATATGTATGCCATAGTTTACTTGCTGACCTCCACGTCGAATCCGATCTTTGCCTTCTGCAGGAAGTTCTTGCCTCCCCGCCCTACCGCCTCGTAAGTAACTGTGTAACCACCGCCGTAGAAGGCGCCGCCGCCCCAACTCCCGCGCGAATCATCCAGCAAGGCGCATACGGCGTCCACATAAAGATGTGTTCCCGCTTCAATGCCGTCCAGCTGGTCCTGGGAGTTGCGTACTTCCACGACCATGTGCGCCTTGCCGGAAAACTGCCGGAACTTCTCCTCCAAGCTATTCGTCAACTTGTCGCAGTACACCATTGCGGCCGGATAGTGGGCATGTCCGGACTTCTCACTTATTTCGACACTGGCATTCAGGGTCGCGATGTTGCGAATTCCCGGAACCGTCAACGTCGAATCCGCGCTTTCCATCGCGCCCACTCGGATATTGACGCCGTCAGACTGTGACCGCAACTTACCCACTACCGTGTTCGTCAGCTTTCCTGTTATTCCCGCCATCGGACCTCCTAGTCTTCGCGTGTCCTGTTAGCCCCGCTGAATGCTTCGGGGAATCGCCCGTGTAAATTCCGCCACCTGTCCAGCCGACGGTGGCCGACCATTTGTTGACCACCCGGGCACGTACGTAAACATCGCCCCCGGCAACACTGGCACCGTATTTTGCAGCGTCATGCCATCCAACAGGCCGCCCGCGTAAACATTGAAGCCTGCCGCATTCGGAGGCAATCCTGTCGCGGAAACTGTCAAAAGGTGCCCGTCCGCCACCGTGCCGGACGTCGCAACGGATGCCGCACCCTCCTGTCCACGGGCATTCACCCACGTCACACAGGCGTAGAAGCTACCGCCCTTTTGTGGCCCGGTGACGGTACCGAGCGTGGGTGCCGAGGCCTGCCGAACCGGCTCCGACACCAACCCCACCCCGGAAGACAGCAAGTTTTCAAACGCCACCCGCGCATACACCACGAACTGCTGGGCCTTCGCCTGGTAGCGGTCCACCAGCTGGGTGAAATATGCATCCTCGTAAACCTTCGCGAGTGCCAGCATCGCCTCCCAGCGCCGAATCGTGTCGCCGACGACCACATGGTCCAAGGACAGACCTCCGGGTGTTTCAAACATCCACGACCTGGTTCGCTCCAACCGATACCTCAACTCGCCCTCGATCTCCTCGTGGGCGAGCCGGATTTTCGTCGTGACATTGATGCCTGCACCTGCCGCAACATCCAACAGTCCCGAATCGTGATCTCTCAGACTATCCACCGTTTGCGTGGGCCCATCCACAAAGAGCGCCATGGCTTAGTTCCGGCCCTTCTGGAGGTCAGGTTGCGAAACCACAACAACCTGCATCCGACGGGCCGCCTCTTCGCGTTCAAAACGGTCGCGGGCCTCGCGGATTTCCTCACGGAACATCCACGCTTCCTCCTCCGTCGCCACCCGCGCGCGTCCGTCGACAATCAGCTTGGAGGCGACCGATTTCGGAACCTCGGTCCTGACGCCTGCCTTGCCGCCCTCCGGCGTCGCCGAACTCACCAACACCACGTGCTCGCCCGGCAGTAATTCCTCCGCCTCGCGGAGCTTCTTGTAATAAGCGCGTAAGTCCATAACTCCTCCTTCTTGCCCAGTTGTCTATTGACTGTCCGGTCCGCGCACGTGGCGCGTGACCGGACAGTCGTCCTAATTGCCTTCCCGCAGCCGGTTAGCTGTTGACCTGAACCGCATGGTTGTTCCGCAACACGGCGCAACCATAAAGTACGTCAACAGTGAACTGCTGTGACAGGGTATTCGGTTGGTAACTCATGGTTACCCGCATGCCGAAGTTTCCGAATTCGGCATATTCGGCGATCGCACCAGTGCCGGCCAAAGGCTGGGGCAGCCGACGAACAACCAATCCGATAGCGTCCTTCACGAACGCCAAGTTATGGGTGTTCACCGGCGAGCTGCCAGTCTTCGGGATATACTGCGAACGGATCACGTAGAAGTCTTTCAACTTGCCGATCGTGCCGTCGATCATCGTCCGCAGACCAGCCTCACCCGCCGTATGGAACTCGCTGAACCGGGGGATCTGGCGCATTTGCGAGTAAGTCGCGGCGTCGACCACCAAGTACTTCGAACCAGCCGGAACCTTGGCTTGGAACAGTGCGGTTTCCGCTTGGTCCAGAACGGCTTCGGTAATCGGCGTGCCCGCAGTACCCAGAGGAGTGTTCGAGGTAAAACCCGCATACAGGTTCAGCAGGTCGCTCTCGATCTTCTCGGCGATGGCCACAACAGCCGGCTGCATGTAGACCTTCAGAAGATCCGGCACAGCGATCACCTTGGTCACATCCGGAATCACGAACGTTGCTTCGACGTGGTTGTTGAGCACGATCTGGGCATTCGCCAGACTCGGATTCTGCGCCTGCACAGACCCGCCTTCCGCCAAGTTGTTGGCGACCATCTGCGGGGCAATCGGCACATTGACCGTGTCGCCCGCCTGGGCCAGAACCGGTTCGTAGTCCCGGTTCACGAGGTTCCCCATCACGAGGTTCCCCACCAGTGCCGGCAGAGCGTCCGCCGCCACAAGCTTCACAATCGCGTTCGCCACATTTGCTGACGTAATGGATGGCATGTTCTTCCTTTTCTCTTTGTTCTTTCGCTAGCAAAAAAGCCGTGCCAATGGAAAAAGGGACCGTTTCCGGTCCCTCTTCGGTGACACTACTTCTCCCTGCCGTCCGGCGCGGAACCGGATTCAGCCCGCGCCCGCGGCCGATTAGACTCCGCGCGTCGGCTGCGTCACCCGCAGGATCTCCTGCCGCACGCGGTCCAAATCTTCCCTGCTCATCGACGGGCCAATCTTATCGATGTCAATTGCGCCTGATCCCGCTTGCGGCGCCATCTTCTGCGTGCCCGTCATCCCCGTTCCACCGGCAATCCTCGCCGGTAGAAACTCCGGATTCTCTTGAACAAAACCTGCCAGGTATTCGGCGGCGGGAACATCCCCGTTGTCCGCCCGGGCCACCAACCGCCCGTCCTCGGTCCGCGCAATCCCGTCCTGCACCGCCTTGTAGGCCAGTTCGACTTTCGTCACCCCAAGCTTCTGCAGTTCAGCCCGGATCGCACTAGCCCGCTGCGCCTCTTCAGCCAGCGCCCGGCTCTTGCGGTTCTCCTCCACCAGCTCGTTCATGCGTTTCTCGAGCTGTTCCCGTCTCCGGCGCTCCTCCTGAAGCTCGGCCTTGTAGGCCGGCTCCCTCCGGACGCCGTCCCTTTTCATGTATTCGTCGATCGCCTGCTGGACGACCGTCTGCACATTGATTGGTTCTTCAGTCATCTCGTCTCCCTACTCCTTCGTGTTCGCGTCGATCTCTTCGACGATCCGAGCCTTCGTCTCCTGCCTCGCGTCCGACAAATACTTCATCGCCACGCGCTTGAATACTTGGCGCTTCAACGTCAAAGAGTCCACTCCGAGATTTAAGAGGCTCTGCGCATCGTTCACTTCGGTCGAGAAATCCGTGATGTCGAATTCGTCCAAACCTCCGACCTCAAGCGATAACTCGTCCTGGCGAGCCTCAGCCACCGCCACGATGATCCTCCGGATCGCATCCCTTACCGTCATCCCGTAGGCCCTCAGCACTTCTTGCGTCACGCTGAAGTCCCACTGTTTGGATAGTCCGGACTGCCGCCCAGTGCTCTCGCCCGCCTGCTGCAGCAAGTAACAGACACGGTAAATCTCGTCTTTCAGTCTCGACAGGTTCTCCTTCGCTATCTGGAAAACCTTGCCCTCCGGCTCCGTCCAACCAAATCGGTCGTTCGGGCCCATCTGGATGTAATAACTCTCACCCATGATCTGCTTGAATTCTTTCTCGGAGTAGATCACCGGCATGGCGAACAGACCCATCGTCAGTGCCCACCCGAGGGCGTTGGACTTGTTGAAGTGCTCTAACTGGAGCAATGCGGCCTTGTTTGTCAGCCACAGTCCGTCGCCAACCTTCAACTCGAAAACTGGCACCCGACCGATCCCGGCAAACCCGTGCAACCCCTCGTCTACGAGGTCGATCCGAGTGCCACCATCCGTGTTCCGCCGCTCGAATATTTGGTATCGGGTCCGGTCGTAGTAAACCCAGCGGGTCTCTTTCTTCCAACCGAAGCTCTTCACGCTGTCCTGCTTCAAGCAGGCCGTCCGGATGACCACCCAATCCAGTACACCGCGCTCGTCGTGGCTCCAGTTGATAACTTCGTCCGCCGTGTACCCCACCAAATATGCCCGGCTACGTCCCAGTGCATCCTCCTCGGCTCTTGAGACCGCCGTCTCCGCCACCTTCGGAAAATCCACCACTATGTAGGACTTGCCGCAGACTAGAGCCTCGGTCAATTGGTCCTTGAAGAATTGTGTTAGGGAAGTGCCACGCAAGTCGCAATTATCAACAAAGTCGTTGTAGAAGCACTTGGCAGCGTCCCCGAGCCCGCCGAATTCCAGCAACGGCCCCTTGCGCACCAGTGTCGCCGTATACCAGTCCACAATCGACCCGAGATAGTTCTCATAGAACACCCGCGCCAACCGTTCATGGTAAACTTCCAGGCCTTCTTTCTGGCGTCGAACAAGATACTCCCCGGCGTTCTGCCGGAACTGTTCCCCGCCCGCGTAGAGATCCCGGTACCTGCGCCACATTCGCCACTTGGCCGAATAGTCCGGATGCTCTTGCTCAATATGTTCGTTCATCGCACTCTATTCCTCCTCAAAA
>CAITMP010000862.1 GCA_903893525.1 uncultured Acidobacteriia bacterium
CTGTGCATCCGCCAAGAACTGGGCCGTGTTGAGGGACGCAGCGTTTGCCGGTAGATTCCACGTGACGTTCAGGGAACGCGCGCGCTGCCAAGTGTCCCAGGTGTTGGGACCCACCACAGCCACTGCGTTCACATTCCCGACTGCCTCCAGGCCGCGATTTGTGCCAGCCACAACCTTCGTGGGGATCACCATATATCCGCTGGGGGCTGCCGGAGCCTTTGCCAGCGTACCGCCGAACGACGGAGCGTGCTTGATCACCGCGTAGACCATGTTCGGAAGACGTACGTCGATTCCATAGACGGCGCTGCCGTTCACCTTGTGGGGGATGTCGAAACGGGGCATCGTCTTGCCGATGAGCCGGAACTGGCCGTCCGGCACCAAGGGTGCCGACGCGGGCATTGCCAGCTTGGATGCTGCGGCTGCCAAGGCTCCGTATGTCCAGGTTTTCGCATCCGACGTGTGGGTAATGAGCCCGTTGGCCACGGTGAAGTTCGTGCGGACCGTGTCGCCCGCCAACTGCATGGCTGCTTGCACCAGCATTTCACGCGCTCCCGCCGCAGCGTCGCGCATCTTCCAAAAATTCGTGCGGATGACGCTGCTGCCAACGGTGTTGATCGAGGTGCCGATCGGTGCCGGTGTTGCCAGAGTGGGGCCTCCCTGCACCGTCTGGACCTTGGCGTAGTCCACCATCAAATCTTCGGCCAGCACTTGTGCCAAGCCGGAAAACGAGCCCTGACCCATTTCCGAGGAGCCGACAGTCAGGGTAATGCTTTCATCAGTGCCGATTTGGAGCCAGGCATTGACCGGGGAGCCGAACTGCGCTGCGTTGAGTTCGTCAATCCGGCTGACTTCCGGAAGAAAAAATGCGAGTGTCAAGCCCGAGGCTGCGGTACCCAGAAACGCGCGGCGGCTCGATTGTTCCATGCTTGGGCTGTTCAAAGGCTTGGGGATGTTCATTGGCGGGTCTCCGGTTTTATAGCTTGCTGCAAGCGGCTTTGATCCGCGGATAGGTCCCGCAAACGCACAGATTGTTGACTTCGCCCATGATGGACGTGCCGTGGTGGCCAGCCTGCATGGCGCCGGCAACCGACATCAGCATTCCCGACTGGCAATACCCGCATTGGGGAACCTGGTTGGTGATCCACGCCACTTGGGCTGGGTGGCTGCTGTTGGCCGACAATCCTTCGATCGTGACAATCTTGCGCCCGACGGCGGACGAGACGTCCATATCGCACGACTTTTCCGGGTGCCCGTCCACCAGTACGGTGCACGCACCACAAATCTCGATGCCGCAGCCGTATTTTGTCCCCGTGAGTCCGAGCAGGTCCCGCAGGACCCACAAAAGGGGCATGCTACCGTCGCTGACCGTGACGGCGCTTGGTTTTCCGTTTACGTTGAGTGTTAGGGTCACCCAGATTTCCTCCGATGTTTCGCGTCGCACCTGTCAGTACCGGTACGTCTATGCTTATGGGTGTTTGGCGTTCGTCGGTTGTTTCAGACGGGGAAAGGTTTTTCTTGGCAGCTTCCCCCTGGGAAACTTCGTAACCGTTTACGGAGTAAAAAAATCGGCCCTTCAAACCGCGCGTGGTATCCGATAGAATGTCGTCATGAGCACGGCATCCAATCCATCGAACCCCTTCGGCGCATCGACTCTCCTCGGGCCATCAACTCCCTCCCGCCGCGACTTCTTTCTCGGCAGCGCCGCCAGCACAGCCGCGCTTGCCACCCTCGCCACGGCACCCGCGATCCTGAAAGGCGCACCCGCCGGCGAGGCGATCAAGGTCGGCCTCGTGGGTTGTGGCGGTCGCGGCACCGGTGCAGCCAATCAAGCCCTGCGTGCCGACGATTATTCCGTCCTCACGGCCGTTGCCGATGTCTCCGTGGATGCCATCGACGCATGCCTCGCGACCCTGACGCGCCAGCAGGGAGCCAAGGCTTCCTCCAAGGTTGCCGTTGAAAAATCCAAGCAATTTGTCGGCCTCGACGCCTTCGAGCGCCTCATCGCCTCCGGCGTCGACGTTGTTATCCTCGCCACGCCCCCCGGCTTCCGTCCCGCCCACCTCCGTGCCTGCATCGAGGCCAATAAGAACGTCTTCTGCGAAAAGCCCGTTGCCACGGACGCACCTGGTATCCGCCACGTCCTTGAGACCGTCAAAATGGCGAAGGCGAAGAACCTGAATCTTGTTTCCGGCTTCTGCTGGCGCTACGCCAACCACATCGTCGACACCTTCGACCAGATGCAGAACAAGGGCGCGATCGGCGACCTGGTGGCCTACTACGCCACCTACTACACCAACCCGGTCAAGCCCATGCCCCCCGCCAACACCCGTCCGGCCGGAATGAGCGACATCGAGTGGCAGGTCAAGAACTGGTACAACTTCTCATGGCTTTGCGGCGACAGCTTGGTCGAGCAGGCCGTTCACTCCGTCGACAAGGTGGCGTGGGCCATGCGCGACCAGCCCCCGGTCAGCTGCGTCGGCGTGGGCGGACGCCAGATTCCCGCCGAGGGCGGCAACATCTTCGACCATTTCGAGGTCAACTACGTGTACCCGAATGGTGTGCGTGCCTTCGTGGCCAACCGCCAGAGCGAAGGCTGCTACAACGAGAATTCCGACTACATTCTGGGCACCGACGGTGTCTGCACCATCGGCCGCGGCCCCAATCCACGCATCACCGAACGTGGTGCCAACCCCAAGACCAAGTGGACCTTCGAAGGCCAGAAGTACGACATGTACCAGAAGGAGCATGACGAGCTTTTCGCCGCCCTCCGAAAGGGTACGCCCATCAACAACGGCGAACGCATGACCACTTCGACCATGCTTGCCATTATGGGCCGCATGGCCGCCTACACCGGACAGCAGATCACTTGGGAGCAAGCTCTGAATTCCAAGGAAAAGCTGGGTCCCCCGGAGCCACTCGATTGGAAAGCGAGCTTCAAGCCCTCGGGCATGCCCTTGCCCGGGGTCACCAAGTTCCTGTAGCGGCTTCGCGTCAAACTCGAACTGGGGGCCACCGCACCGGCCCCCGGAATCTGGACTGGGATCATGCCAGCGGCATTAAAATGAAATGGATGCCCCGCCGTTCCTTCTCCGCTTTTGCGTTCAGCCTGATCGCAGTCCTCCCTCTCCACGCGGCCGTAGATTTCACCAAGGACGTCCAACCCATCCTGGAACAAAACTGCACCGGCTGCCATGGCGGTATCCGGCAGTTGGGCGGCATCCGTCTGGACGGGGCCAATGGATTTGAACGGGCCAAGCCTGCCGCGGTCCTTGCTTCCGTCGAATCCGGCCGCATGCCACCCGCCGAGCGCCTCACCCCGGCGGAGCAGACAGCCCTCCGCACCTGGGTACTTGCTGGTGCGAAATGGCCGGAATCCACCGTGATCGCCACCGGTGGCGCGGGTGCCGGCGGCGCGGACAACCTCGCGTTGGTCCGACGTATCCGGTCGAAGATTGCGGATCCTGGCCCGGCAGCCGGGATGAAACCCTATTCCTTGGCGATTCCGGGCACCAACGTCTCCTACGAAATGGTCCCGATTCCCGGCGGCCAGTTCCAAATGGGCGGCACTGGGAAGGGCGAGGGCCCCATCCACCCCGTCAAGGTCGAGCCCTTCTGGATGTCGGCCCACGAAGTGACCTGGGACGAATACCGCCTCTTCATGTTCGCCAAGCAGTCCGGCGAAACCGCCAAGGACGACCGTATCGATGGTGTCAGCCGCCCCACCCGCCCTTACGTCGAAATGAGTTTCGGCATGGGCATCAACGGGTTCCCCGCCATCAGCATGACCCAGCACGCGGCCAACAAATACGCCGAATGGCTCTCGGCCAAAACCGGCCAGTACTACCGCCTGCCCACCGAGGCCGAGTGGGAGTACGCCTGCCGCGCCGGTTCCACCACCACCTACCCATGGGGCGACGATTCCTCGAAGCTTCCTGAATACGCGTGGTTCGACAGCAACGCTGACGGCAAGTACCAGAAGGTGGCCGCGAAAAAGCCCAACGCCTGGGGCCTTTACGACATGCTTGGAAACGTGATGGAGTGGACGCTCGACCAATACCGGCCCTATCCCTCCGAACAGGGCCCCGCGACCCAACCGTGGGTCAAATCCACCGATCCCTACCCCCACGCCGTCCGTGGCGGTGGTTGGGCCGACGTGGCCGAAAAATGCACGTGCGCCACCCGTGTGCAATCCGACGCCTCCTGGAAGCAGCAGGATCCCCAGCTCCCCAAGAGCATTTGGTACATGACCGACGCCCAATGGCTGGGCTTCCGTCTCGTCCGCCCGCTCAGGACTGCCAGTCCCGAGGAGATGTACGCGGCGTGGAACAACGGCGTCGAGCGCGACCGCTAGGAGCGCGCTGGGTAGCCGGCAAAATTACAAAATAAACCTTTTCTAAACCTGCGCTACTCATACTGATAGACTCAGTCAACTGGGTGATCATCGTCTTGTCCGGCGGTAGCCGCCTTGTATTGGACTCTTGGAATGGGGGGACGGAACGGCGTGGTTGAAAAAAGGTCGAGGCGCGTGCATTTGGTGAATCCGAGCGATATCTCGTTCGGAACCGCGGTGATTACACCCCGCTGGCTGTTCGTGTTGGCTGCGGCGACTCCGCCAACGTTCGGCGATCCCATCCTCTGCGATGAGACGCTGGCCCAACTGGATCTCAACACGATCCAATCCGGCGACATTGTCGGCATTGGCATCCACACCAGCAACGCGCTGCGGGGCTATGCATTGGGACGCGAACTGCGCGCGCGCGGTGCGTGGGTTGTCTTTGGCGGCATCCATGCCACCCTTTATCCCCAGGAATCTATTGAACGGGGCGGTGCCCACGCTGTTGTCAAGGGTGACGGCGACGTTGCTTGGGGCCAGGTCGTCAGCGATTGCGCTGCCGGAACCATAGGCGGCGAGGGCGGAGTGTATGATGGCGGACGCATCGATGCCAGCAAATTCCGTGCGGCCCGCTGGGACTTGATCCCCGACGGTGCCTACATGTGGGCCTCGGTCCAGACCGTTCGCGGTTGCCCCAAGCACTGCTCGTTCTGCTCCGTGTGGCGTACCGACGGCCAGAAGCCCCGCCAACGTGGCACCGATGTTGTAGTCCAGGAAATCGTCGAGCTGCGCCGCAAGGGTTTCCGCTTCATTGCGCTCGCCGATGACAATTTCTATCCCGTGTCGCTTACCGACATCCGCCTCGCCGAGCGCCAGAACAACCAAGCCCGCGTCGAACAACTAAAGGCCACCCGCGCCGAGCGTTTCGAGTTCATGGAGCAGCTTTCCAAGCTCCCCAAGGACATGGTCATGTTCACCCAGATCACCATGGAGGCGGCCGAGGACCCAACCTTCCTCGATGCCATGCGCAAAGCCCGAATCCGCGGAGCGCTGGTGGGCGTCGAGGCCGTCACCCCCGAGGGCCTCAAGTCCGTCTACAAGGACTTCAACTACGTGGGCGAGGAACTCGTAAAACGCCTGCAAGTCTTCAAGGACCACGGCGTCCACGTCCTGGGCTCCTTCATCTTCGGTCTGCCGACCGACCGTGCCGATACCTTCAAAGCCACCTGCGATGTCGCCGAGCGCGCCGGAGTCACGTTTGCCCAGTTCGTCATGTTGACGCCCTTCGCCGGAACCGTCGATTTCGAGCATTGGGAGAAATCGCTCGGGCCCACGCCCCCCGCAGTCGACGGCATTCCGATCACCCGCCACTGGCTCATCCCCCAGGACAAGCGTCCCAAGATGTTCATGCCCCATCCGACCATGAGCTCGGAGGAGATGCGGGAGCGCACCCAGGGTGTTTGGGACCAGTTCTACAACTGGAGTAACATCTGGAAGCGGTCGGTCTGCTGCCCGAACCTGAAGTCACGCATGGCGTTCGTGCTGATTTCCCGGCTCTACAGGGAGATGTACGCCAGTACTGGCATTGCCACCGACAGCGCCCGTAAGAAGAAAGCCAACCGTTGGGCGTCGATCCTCGCCAGCCAAGTGCGGAACTTCTTCGTTTCGAAGCCTATGCCGGAACTTCAGGCTCCAGAGCCGGTCGGGTTGCCCCTGCCGATGTTCGAAGCCCCTGTGGCTGAGGCCGCTTTCAAGGCCGATCCCGCCTTCAAGATGGTCGGCTAGTTAGCGGTGCCTTTGCCGCGACCGCAAGATTGCCCTTGCGGTCGCTCATCTTTATCGCCCCGAAAACTCGCGACCGAACGTGCGGGTCATTTCCCGCGCACGGGACTTATTCGGGCTGGGGCTGCTCGTTCGAATCCGCGCCCACAGCCGTATCGGACTCCCCAATTCCCACCGCCTTCGGGGCTGCGGCCAGCAGCATCGGATACGGGTCGATCGCCACGCCCCCGGACCACCGGTGTGCCGGACCAGTCAGGCTCACTGCGAAATGCAAATGCGGTGCCGACCGTTTGGCATTGCCCGTATACCCCACATACCCGATCACTTCCCCCTTGCTGACCTCCTGGCCCTCGCGCAGACCCTTCGCGTAATGGTCCAGATGTCCGTAAAAGAAACAATATTCCTGGCTGCCATCGAAGAGGTAGATAGAGATCCCGCCCGTCTTGCTCCTGTACAGCTTCCGGATCGTGCCGTCGGTCACGGCCATCACGGGCGTTCCGCGCTTGCGCATCAGGTCGATGGCCTGATGCTGGTGGCCGCGCCGCCGGTCCCTGAACTGGCTCCGCAATTCGCGGGGTTTCACGTCCGCAAGTGGATATCCAATCTCCGGAGGTGTAGGCCGCTTTGCGGCTCCCAGCAGGGCTGGCAGGGTCAGTAGAAGTGCCACCAAGACGATTCGCATGGGAATTTTGAATCATACCTCACGCGCTTGCGTGGCGGTATCGAAAGATTTCATGTCCGGTTCCGGCTCCTCCTTCCGCTTATCAGTACAGGAGCCCGAACAACAACATGAAATCGATCCGACACCAAATTCTCGCCGGCCTAATAGCCGTCGCCGCCACCCATGGCACCTGCCAACAGGTACAAGCATCAATGTTCGTCACCGGCATCTTCAGCGGTAACGTTGCCAAGGTCGATGAGACCACCGGTGCCTTTCTCGGCAACGTCACCACCGGGCACCACCAGTTGAGCGGGATTGCCGCCGACTCCCAGGGGAACCTGTGGGTTGGCAAATACGGCGGCGCGGCCGAGGTCTACCACTATTCGCCGGACGGCACGCTCCTGTCCACCACCGATGCCATTTCCGGCGGCGGTACGCTCTCTCAATTGGCGATTGGCCCTGACGGCAACATCTACGCCCCCGATTTCAACCAGAACGCGGTTGCCCGCTTCAGTACCTCCACCGGAGCATACTTGGGCGCTCTCGGTTCCGGTGTCATCGGCCAAGTTTCGGGCGGGCTGGCCATTGAGTCGAATGGTCGGATTCTTGTGGGCGACTATTCGAACAGCTCCATCCGCGAACTGGACCCCACCAGTGGCGCGCTGCTGCGGACCATCGGTGCCGGTCAAGCCTACAACGTCGTGTCACTGGCTGTCGATGCTTCGGGCGACATCTTCTCCGCCGGAGTCTACGGGGACATTCACAAATTCAGCTCGTCCGGCAGCCTGCTTGCATCAGCCTCGGCTAGCAATGGCAACTACGATCCGCTTGCCGGCGCGGCTTTCGGACCGGATGGACTCTTCTACGTATCCGAACAGAATACGACTGGGAACATCCTTCGCTTCAACCCGTCCACCTTGGCCGAAATCGGGGTCTTCACCAACCTGGGTAGCAACATCTCCGGCCCCAGTTCGCTCGCATGGTCGTCGGCCTCCTCCTCCGGTGCCCCTGAACCGGCAACGTTGATGCTGGCGGGCGTGGCGCTGGCTTGCGTTGTCCGCATCCGACGCAGAACGGTTTGACCCTTCAAACGTGCAACTGGAATCAGGATCGGAGCGCACCCACGTCCCGATCCTGATTCACAACGGTCCAGCCAGTTGGCCGCATCCTGACAATATAATGGTCACGACATGCGCATCCGCCTGGCGTCCTTAATCGTTACCGCCTGCCTCTTGGGAATTGCCCCCCTCCACGCCCAGCGCGACATCCCGCCAGGCTCCCTCAACAAGCCCGACCGCCTCGAATGGTTCCGCGACCAGGGCTTCGGCCTCTTCATCCACTGGTCCGTCGATTCCCAGACCGGCGTCGTGATCTCCCACTCGCTCCCCGGTGCCGACGCCGCCTACACCCGCCGATTCTTCGAGGATCTTCCGAAAACCTTCAACCCCCGCAAATTCGAACCCAACGACTGGGCCGCCCTCGCCAAACTCGCCGGCATCAAATATGCCGTTCTCACCACCAAGCACCACTCCGGATTCGCCATGTGGGACACCAAGACCACCGATTTCGGCATCATGAGCACGCCCTACAAGCGCGACCTGACGAAAGGCATCCTCGACACCTTCCGTGCCCAGGGTATCGCGGCCGGTGTCTATTTCTCGCCCGATGATTTCTGGTGGCTCTGGAAGCACAACATCGACATCCAGCGCGGCATCCCCTCCGTGCAACCCCGCAACAATCCCGGCCTCATGGACCTCGATCTCGCCCAGGTTCGGGAACTCATGTCGAACTACGGCAAGATCGACATCGTCTTCTTCGACGGCGAGCCCGAACAACTCCGCGACCTCGCTTGGAAACTCCAGCCCAATACCGTTGTCACTCGCGGTGCCATCCAGACCCCCGAACTCTACGTCCCAGGCCTGCCCCTCGAAGGAGCCTGGGAGGCCAACTTCACCATGGGCACAGCCTGGCAGTACCAGCCGCAAAACGAGGTTTACAAGACCGGCGGCCAGGTTATCGACATCCTGGTCGAAACCCGGGCAAAAGGCGGCAACCTCCTGCTCAACATCGGCCCCAAGCCGGACGGCGAACTCCCCATCGAACAGGAGGAGCGTCTGCGCGAAGTCGCACTCTGGATGCAGGTCAACCAGGAATGCATCTACGGCGTGCGTCCGTGGGTGGTGACCAACGAACAGAACATCTGGTTCACCAAGGCGAAAAACGAGGACACCGTCTATGCCATCGTCAAGCAGGAGCCCCGCTGGGTCCGTGGCCAGTGGCGGGATTTCGTGCTCAAGAGCGTCCAAGCCTCGCCCGATTCCGTGGTCACCGTGCTGGGGCAGAACGGGCGCGTACTCGAATACCGGCCCGAAGTGAATCCCGCCCCGTCCCTCAAACAGGAATCCGACGGACTCCACCTGCGTGCCATGTTCACGCACCGTTTGCAGGACAACAGCAAGTGGCCCAACCCGATCGTCCTCAAGATCACCCACGCGAAGCCCGCCTTCACGCCCCCCAAGCTGCTCACGAAGGGCGCGAAATTCGATGCGGCCTCCCGGACCGCCACGCTCAACGGCACCCTTCAGGACATGGGCAAGGCGGCATCCCTCGAAGTTGGTTTCGAATACCGCAGTATCGTCGGACTCGATGCCAGCGACCGCTCGATTCCCTGGCAGAAGGGTCCCGCCACCACTCTCAATGCCCCCGGTGATTTCTCGCTGAAGCTTGCCAACCTGAATGCCGACGGTGTTTATGAATACCGTGCCTACGTCAAGCACCCGCTGCTCAACATCTACGGGGCCGACAACCGGCTTCCGATGAAATAGGACCACACACTTATGCAGATCCTGCTCCTTGCCGCCATCACCGCAGCTACCCTGGTCGCCCAGGGTGTACCTGCCCAGGACCCGCCCATCCACCGCGAAAACATCGAGTGGACCGACGTCTGGTTCCCCAGTTCGAACAACCACGACCTCCCGCGCGTCCTCCTGATCGGCGATTCCATCACTCGCGCCTACTTCACAGCCGTCGAGGAAAAACTCAAGGGCAAGGCCTACGTCGCCCGCATCGCCACCTCGAAGGCCATCGGAGATCCGGCCCTGCTCACCGAGATCGCAGCGTTCCTCCCCCAGGCCAAATTCGATGTCGTGCACTTCAACATCGGCATGCACGGCTGGGACTACACTGAGGACGACTACCGCAAGTACTTCCCGGCCCTGGTGGCCGCCATCCGCAAGCACGCCCCCGGTGCCAAATTGGTCTGGGCCACCACCACTCCCGTCCGCAAGGACCGCGAAAAAGGTGCCACAAACGCCCGGATCGAAACCCGCAACGCGATTGTCAAGCAGTTGGCGTCTTCGGAAAAGATCCCCGTCGACGACCTCCACGCGGCCATCGCGCAGCACGTCGAGATGCACTCCGACGATGTCCACTTCAACAAGGAAGGCAGCGCCCTGTTGGCGGAAAGTGTCGCGGGTGAGATCGCAAAGCTCCTGCCCTCCAAGTAGGCTGGCTACCTGTGCGCGTGCCGGAATGCGGCTGTTTCCGACCGGTTCGACCAACTGGGTTTTTCGGCGCGGTTGGCCATAGCCCAGATTCCCGCTGCCAATCCCCGGTCCACCAATTGCATGTTCCGGTAGTCCAGCAGACCCGCCTTGTCGGTCAACTGGTGGTACCCCGGAAATTCGAACAGCACCATGGCGGTGTGTGCCACGATGCCTGCCTTGGCGAACGAATAGTTGTCGCTCCGCTCAAAATAGGTATCGCCATCGGGCTTCCGGTAAACCGAGACATGCTCGCTCCGTGCCGCCTCGGCAACCAGACCGGGCAGATTCGAGTACGACGGCCCGTTGAATGCAAAGGCGGCGACTTTCGAGCCTTCATACCCGTCCGTCCGCCCCAAGTGCTCCAAGTTGATGGCCGCAACGGTATCCGCCAGCGGCACCAGCGGGTGCTCCACGTAGTACTTAGAGCCCAACAAACCCTTTTCCTCCCCGAACAAGGCAAGAAACAGGATGTTGCGCTTCGGCGTGGCTGGCATGGCACCGGCAATTTCGATCAACGATGCCACGCCACTCGCATCGTCGTTCGCCCCGTTGAAGATTTGGCCCGCTTCCACGCCGACATGGTCGTAGTGGGCACTCACAATCACCGTTTCCTTCCCCGTCCCCGCCAGTATCCCGACGACATTCCGCAGCACGACCGCGCGACGCCCGGGTTCCGGAATGTGGATGGAAATCCTCATTGGAACTCCGTCTTCGAGCGCGTTCAGAGCTTCGTCGTTGACGATTCGAATCAAAGGCGAGGACCGCTCGGCGCTCTCCTCCAAATAGACCCTTTCCCGCGCAACCGGTCTGCTCCCGATCATCAGAATCGCAGCCGGATGCATAGCCTGAATCGGATCCAACGATTCGTCCGACTGGAATCGACCTGCCACCACGGCAACCACCTGCCCCACCAAGCTGGCTGACGGCAGCTTTTCCGGCAGCGCGTAGACAGCCTCGTCCCGGATTTCGAGCGCCGCGCGTGAACGGACCGCGTCCGGTGTGAGTGTCATCGACGCCCCTTGGGCGCTGAGCACAACCTCGGCCCCAACTCCGAGCGTAATCTCCACGAACTCCGCCCGCTGGAAAAATCCGTCTGCCCCCGGAATAGGCCGCAACCCAACCTTCCGAAATCCCTCGGCGATGAAGTCCGCCGCTTTCTCCAGCCCGTCCGAAGGCGTATCCCGCCCCTGAAGTTCGTCCGACGCCAAATACGTCACCATCGCCCGCAGCGACTCGGCCGAGATCTTCGAATAACCCGGCCCCTGTGCCTGCGCGACAACCAGCAGCGCAGCCAGAC
>CAITMP010000863.1 GCA_903893525.1 uncultured Acidobacteriia bacterium
AACATGCGGGTGGTTTCGATGACCGCGAAGTGGGGCTTGGCGGTTTCCGGGTTCAGGCCCCAGCCGCGTTTCAACTGGTCGGCGGGACGGACAACCAGATTCAATTCGGATTCCTCGGACTTGAAATCCGCTGTGATCCGGCCCAAGTCTACCTTGCGTGTACCAACTTTGGCTTCAAAAAGCGTAACTACGCCTTTCCCGCCGGCACCGCGTCCGGAGCCACCCCCGGGGAGGGATGGATCGGGCAGAAGTTCGAGGCGGAAGGCAGTGATGTTACGGAGTTTGGTGGCGGCGGTGAGCTCGTAGATAGCTGCGGGCGGTGTTGCGCCTCCGGCGATGATGGATCCGTCCGGGAGTGCTTTCAAGGTGACGCCGTTGTCCGCCTTCAGACTTGCGGGCGACAGAACCTCCCATTTCGGCTGGTAGGTGAGGGCCGTCAGTTCCCATGCCGGTTGTTTGGCAGCCAGAGCCTTGTCGATTTCGGCCAGATTGGCGCGCGCGGTTTTCAATTCGGCGTCCTTGGAGGCAAGTTGCGCCTCCAATTCTGGGGAGGGCAGCTTCATGAAGGGCTTGAAGTTTCCGCGGCCGTCGGCGGAACCACCATTCCCCGCCTCGTCGACGCTGTTGAAGAAAGCGAAAAGGCTGTAGAATTCGCGGGTCGGGATCGGATCGTACTTGTGGTCGTGGCAGCGGGCGCAGCCGACGGTGAGCCCGAGCCAGACAGTGCCGACGGTGCTGGCCCGGTCAACGAGGTTTTCGGCGTGGAACTCTTCGGCAATGCTGCCGGTCTCCGAGTTGATCCGGTGGTTGCGCTGGAAACCGGTGGCGATTTTCTGGTCCACGGTGGGGCTGGGCAGTAGGTCGCCCGCCAATTGCTCGATGGTGAATTGGTCGTACCGCATGTTGCGGTTGAAGGCGTTGATGACCCAGTCGCGCCATGGCCACATTTCCTTGGCGGGGTCGGTCTGGTAGCCGTGGGTGTCGGCATAACGGGCTGCATCCAGCCAATCGACGGCCATGCGCTCGCCGTAGCGGGGGGAGGCGAGGAGGCGGTCGACCACCTTTTCATAGGCGTCCGGGGAACGGTCGTTGAAGAAGGCGTCCAACTCCGGGAGGGTGGGGGGAAGGCCGGTCAGGTCAAAGGAGACACGCCGAAGCAGGCGGGCCTTGTCGGTTTCCGGAGACGGCGAGAGGCCTTCGCGTTCGAGACGGGCCAGAATGAAGCGGTCGATTGGGTTTCGCGCCCAAGCTGCTTGTTTTACAGAGGGTTCGGCGGGACGGACAGGTGCGTTGAAACTCCAGTGGCCCTGCCATTTGGCGCCCTGCTCGATCCAAGCCCGTAGGGTGGCGACCTCCTTTTCGGAGAGGGGCTTGCGGTCGGAATAGGGCGGCGGCATCCGGCGCGCGGGGGTCTCGGGTGCGATGCGCTTGAGGATTTCGCTCGCAGCGGGGTCATTGGGAACGACCGGGGTCCGGATCCCGCGAGTCGCTTTGGCCCCAGCCTCGGTGTCGAGACGCAATCCAGCCTTGCGGTTGGCCTCGTCAGGACCGTGGCAGGAGAAACAGCGGTCGGAGAGAATCGGGCGGACGTCGCGACCGAAATCGACGGGCTGGGCTGCGGCTTGGAGGGCGGGTATCGCAGTGCACAGGAGAGCGGCACACGGGAGCGCCAGCAGGCGCGCGGTTGATCGCATCGTCATTGTCTTCTCAATTTTATGCCAGGACAGCTTGGCGGAACGTTCGAAGGGCATCCATGTAGACGCCAACATCGCTGTTGAGGCTGATGGCGCGGTATCCGGCATGGATCCAATCCTTTGCGGCAGCTTGGTTGGGAGGAAGGAAACCGGCTGCCACGTTGTATTTGTTGCAGATGTGGGCGAGCCGGTTCTTGGCCTCAATGAAACGTGGATGGTCGAACTGGGCGGGGATGCCCATCGAAGTGGTCAGATCGTAGTGGCCCAGCCAAGCGCAATCGACGCCGGGGACGGAGATGATTTCCTCCAAATTTTCGAAAGCTAACGCGGTCTCCACCAGCACGATGACGGCCGTTTCGGCGTTCGCCTTGGGGAAGTAGGTGGCTCCCTGGGCATGGTACATGTCGTGGGCAAAACCGAGGGCGACGCCGCGCTTGCCTTGTGGCGCATACTTCAGTTCCGCAACCACGCGTTCGGCTTGGGCACGGGTTTCAATCCTGGGCACCATCACACCCATCGCTCCTACGTCGAGGAGGCGGGAGAGGGGAGCGGCCTCCAGATCCGAGGCACGCACGAGGGGAGTGATTCCCGTTCCACGGCACGACGCGATCATTTCGGCCACCAGACGGATGTCGCACCGGCCGTGCTCCATGTCGTAAATGACGAAGTCGAGGCCGCAAGCCGCGAGCATGGGGGCGATGCCGGGGCTGAAGAGGTCCATGACCATTTGGCCGAGTGCAACCTCGTTATTGCGGAGTTTGGCTAGGAAGGTGTTCATACTCAGGTGAAAGCACTTAGGCAAAAGAGACGCGCCGCGTTTCACCTTGACGGAGGCGCAGCTTGGCGGAACCGGAGATTTTCTGGCCTTCGGGAGCCATCAGGAGGAACTCGCCATCGGAATGCGCTGTCAACGTGGCTGATTTTGCCCGGCCGGCGGACCACTCGAGATCCACCGACACGTTGCCGCGCGCACGCAGTCCGGTTACGGAACCGGCGGGCCACTCCTTGGGCAACGCGGGCAGGAAGGCGATTTCCCCGGTATGGCTCTGGAGAAGCATTTCCGCGATCGCCGCAGTCGCCCCAAAATTCCCGTCAATCTGGAAGATGGAAGTCTTGCCGGAAGGGTGGGTGTCGAAGAGGTTGGGCCCGGTGCTGTGGTTCATCAAGGCGACCAGCGATTCGTGTGCCTTGTTGCCGTCCGCAAGTCTCGCCCAGAATCCGATGGCCCAAGCGCGGCTCCACCCGGTGTAGGCACCTCCGGCCGCGAGGCGGCGTTCCAAGGAAATGCGGGTGGCCTTGGCCAAGCCGGGGGTTCCCTTCGGCGTGATTTCGGCTCCGGGATACAGCGGATACATGTGGGACATGTGGCGCTGGCCTGGTTCCGACTCCACAAAGTCCTTGGACCACTCCTGGAGTTGGCCGAACTTGCCGACGCGGTACGGCGGGAGTTTCGCCTTCGTGGCCCGGATGCGGGACTGGAATTCCGTCTCGATACCAAGGATGCGGGTGGCTTCGAGGCAGTTGTCGAAAAGCTCGCGGATGAGCGCGATGTCCATGGTGCAGCCCGCGCTGGTCTGGCATTTCTTGCCATCCGGAGCGGTGAAAGTGTTTTCGGTGGAGAGCGACGGGCAGGTGGTGAGTGTCCCGTCCTTGCCGGGAATCAGCCAATCGAGGCAAAACTCGGCGGCACCCTTCATCAAAGGCCAAGCGCGCTTGGCGAGGAATTCGCGGTCCTGCGTGAAGCGGTAGTGTTCCATGAAGTGGGCGCAGAACCAAGGGCCGGACATCATCCAGTTGGCCCAGGTTGGGGAGCCCGTGCCATAGTCGCCAACGGGTGCGGATTGCCGCCAAAGATCGACGTTGTGGTGGGACACCCAGCCGTTGGCACCGTAGTTGGTCTTTGCTGTAGCGCGACCGTTCCTGGCCAAGTCCTCCACCATGTCGAGCAGGGGGCCGTGACACTCGGAAAGGTTGCAGGTTTCGGCCAGCCAGTAGTTCATCTGGGCGTTGATATTCGCCGTCCAGTTGGAACTCCACGGCGGACGGATGTTTTCGCTCCAGATGCCCTGGAGGTTGGCTGGTTGGGTGCCGGGACGCGAACTGGCGATCAGGAGGTATCGGCCGTAGTGGAAATAGAGTGCGAGCAGGCCCGGGTCCTCGCCTTTGAACGCCTTCAGGCGTTCGTTGGTGGGAAGGGTCGCGGATAGCGAATTTCCCTCCAGTCGGAGGGTGGTTCGGCGGAAAAGCGCCTGGTGGTCGGCTATGTGGCGGGATCGGAGCTTCTCCCAAGTGTATTGGGAAGCTGCGTCGAGGGTTTTAGTGCACTCGCCGTTCAGGTCGGCGGCGGGGCGGTCGGGCAACTGGTCGAAACCGCGGAAGCCGGTGGCCGCTGCCATCAGGACGGTGGCACCGGATTTGCTGTCGATCGTGATTCCGGCTGCGTCGGACTTGAGCTGGACATGGGTGCCGACGACACGCAATTGCGCCTCAAAACGCATCCCGTGGCCTTCGGCATCCGAGTATTGGATGGGAGTGGCCGAGCCGTGGTTCGGGGGATCGCAGTGGGAGGGCGCTTTGCCGAAAAGGCGCAGACCCGTCGCGGTGGGCTCAACAACGGAACGCAGCGGGCTATCCATCGACAGCGTGTAGATGCCGGGGGAAAGACGGATGGCAATGACTTGGTCGGGGGCCGAGGAGAAAAGCTCCCAAGACTTCGGACCTGGCGACACTTTCACAATTGCGGTGTCAAGATCAAGTTCCCTGCGGTAGGTCCCAAGCTGGCCATCACCCCCGGATGGTTCGATGTAGAGATTTCCCAAGGGCTCGTACGACTCGTTGAACGGACCCTGCATCGTTTTGATAGCGACGTCAGCGGCAGGGTAGTTTTCGTCCTCCAAGATCAGCTTGCGGACTTCTTGGAGGTGGTTGCGGGCATCCGGGTTGTTCCAGTCGCGGGGACGACCGGACCAAAGGGTATCGATATTGAGCTGGATGCGTTCCTTGCGCGGATTGCCGAAAATCATGGCACCTAGGCGACCGTTGCCGATCGGGAGGGCGTCGGTCCATTCCTTGGCTGGCTCTCGGAACCAAATCACGGTTTCGGGAGATGGCTGCGTCGGAGCGGCGGCCATTTCGGCTGCGGTTGCGGTTGCTCCGGTTGCGGCTAAAGCCGCGAATTCACGTCTGGTCAGGTGCATGGCGGGTTTGAGCCCTACGCCAGCAATTGGGGTGCCAGTTGACCGTGGACATCGGTCAAGCGGAACGGCCTCCCTTGGAACTTGAACGTGAGCTTGGTGTGGTCGAAGCCCAGCAAATGCAGCATCGTCGCGTGCAGGTCGTGGACATGGACCTTGTCCTTCACCACGTTGAAGCCGAGATCGTCGGTTTCGCCGACCACGGCACCGGCCTTAATGCCGCCGCCCGCCATCCACATGGTGAAGGCGTTGGGGTGGTGGTCGCGGCCGTCGTCACCGCCCTGGACCATGGGTGTGCGCCCGAATTCCCCGCCCCAGACCACGAGGGTGCTGTCGAGGAGTCCGCGCTGTTTCAAATCCTTGATCAGGGCCGCTGCTGCGCGGTCGGTGTCGAGGCAGTTCCTGGTGATGTCCTTAACGAGGGCCGAGTGCTGGTCCCAGGCCTCATGGTAGAGCTGGACGAAACGGACACCCTTTTCGACGAGACGGCGGGCGTAGAGGCAATTGTTGGCGAACGACGGCTTGCCGGGTTCGGCACCGTACATTTCGAGCGTTTCCTTCGACTCCTTGCCCAGGTCCATCAGCTCGGGGGCGCTGGCTTGCATGCGGAACGCCATCTCGTATGAGTTGATGCGGGTGGCGATCTCAGGGTCGCCGGTGACACCCAGCCGCATTTCGTTCAGTTTTCTTATGGAATCGAGGGAATCGCGCTGGACCTGGTCATCGGCACCGGCGGGGTTGGAGAGGTAGAGTACGGGGTCGCCGGAGGAGCGGAACTGGACGCCCTGGTACACCGATGGGAGGAAGCCGTTGCCCCAACAGGAGCTACCACCGCTGGGTCCCTTCTTGCCTGAGCTGAAAACGACGAACGCGGGTAGGTTGCGGGACTCGCTACCCAAGCCATAAGTCACCCAAGCACCCATGCTGGGGCGGCCGAAAAGCATGGAGCCCGTGTTCATCAGCAGCTGGCCGGGCGCATGGTTGAAGGCATCGGTGACCATGGACTTCACGATGGTGATGTCATCCACGATTGTGGAGAGGTGGGGCAGCAGGTTGGTGAGCTCCGCACCGGACTTTCCGTATTGCTTGAACTCGAACTTCGGCCCCAGAAGCTTGGAGTTCGGGTTGATGAAGGCCGAGCGGTAGCCCTTGAGGAGTTCGGGTGGCGGCAGGGTGCCGTCGAATTTTTTGAGCGCGGGCTTGTTGTCAAACAGTTCGAGGTGGCTGGGGGCACCGGCCATGAAAAGGAAGATGACGTTCTTCGCCTTGGGCGCGAACTGCGGGGGCTTGGGCGCGAGGGGGTCGGAGGCGGACGCAGCACCTTTAGCGGAATCGGCGAGGAGGCTCTGCAGGGCGACGGACCCGAGGCCGACACCGCACTGCTCGAAGAACCAACGACGTGAAATTTGGGTACCGATGTTCATGGG
>CAITMP010000864.1 GCA_903893525.1 uncultured Acidobacteriia bacterium
CGTTGACCGGCACCTGGGTTTGCGGGGTGATGCCGCTGGCTGCAGAGTTGTTGAGCGCTCCGCCCGGGCCGCCGACGCCGGCGGGAGCCTCGTTGACCGTCAGCCCCACACCGCGCAACAAACTACCGGCGGACGCACGGCTGGAATCGGTCTGGGCGATCTTGACGGCGTAGCGCTGGAGCTCCAAGTCGAGGTTATTTTCGAGGGCCAGGGCGATTGCGTCCTGCAGGGAAAGATGGAGCTGCCCGGCCTTGATCAGGTCGTGAATGCGTGCCGAGTCCTTGGTGTCAATGGCCGAGACCGAGCCAGGGGTGTATGGACCGCGGAGACCGGGCGGGTAGGAGATGGCCGGTTCACGGCCAGTTTGGGCCGACAGGGCGGATGCCATGGAGATCGCGGCCATTGCCGCTGCGAATTTGTTCACTTTTTGTCACTCCCGCCCTTGTCTGCGTTGGCCGTGCCAGCTCCCCTGCCAGCCGCCGGGGCACCACCACGTCCCTGCCCCGACAACTCGAACTTCACAAAAGCCCCATCCCTGACATCATCGCCGGGATTCACCACCACAATCTCGGAACCATCCAAGCCGCCGACCACCTCCGTCTGTACGCCGAAATCGCGTCCCAGGGAAACCGGCTGGAAGTGGATCTTGCGGGCACCGGGCGGCGCGTCCGGGGTTTCCTGGAGAACCGCCAGCTGAGGTCCGCTGTTGGCGGCGATGATCGCATCGCCGGGGACGAGGAATGGCGGGGTTTCGCGGTGGGTTTTGAATCGGACCTCGGCGAACATGCCCGGAATCAGCTTGCCATCGGCATTGGGGAGCTGGACTTCCACCATCAAGGTACGGCTTGCGGGGTCCAATGTATTGGCAGTGCGCGCCACCTTCCCGATAAACTTCCGGCCGGGGAGTTCCACAACGGAGACCTCGGCTGGCATCCCAACCACGATCCCGAGCGCGGTGCTTTGGGGAACATTCTCGATGATCCGCACGGAGCCGGACTGGGCAATCCGATACAACTCGCTCGCCAGTGCGTTGGTCCCGCCCTGGCCCGCACCGTTGGCCGAAATCAACGCCCCGGCTTCAATGTTCCTTGCGGTGATGATTCCCGCGAATGGCGCCTTGACCTGCTTGTAATCCTGGAGGGCCATGACGCGGTCGAGATTTGCCTGAGCCTGCCGGACATTCTCGTCCGACGCCCCGACGTTGGCTTCCTGGGAGGCTACCAATGCCTCTGAGGTCCTGAAGTTTGCCTGCTGCGTGTCGGCATCCATCCGCGCGACCGCGCCGCGCGCCACTAGGCTGGTGTAGCGGTCCGAGGTCAACTTGGCAAGATCGCGCTGGGACTGCACCTGCAACAACGATGCCTTCGCCTGGCCGAGTTGCTGTTTGGCCTGCGCAAGCGCGGCCTTTGCCTGGGCAACCTGCAGGTCCAGCTCGGGCACCTCTATGTCGGCGAGCAACTGGTCCTTGCGAACGCGGTCCCCGATGTCGACATACCGCTTCTTGACGTAACCTGCGGCACGGGCGTAGATTCCGGCTTCCACCAGGGCTGAGATGGAGCCCGGCAGCAAGATTTCCGATTCAGCGGGGGCTCGGCGAACCTTTGCAGCTGCAACGCGGGGAAGACTCGTCTGCTCTACGCGTGCGGCTGATTTCGCGGCATCCTCGCGCTCCTTGCGGGGTAGGTAGCCGCCCACGGCCACCGCGCCCACAATGAGGGCGATCACCACGAAGAAGAAGATCACCTTGCCGGGCGAGATGTGGTGCTCGTGCTTTTCAGGAACTTGCTGGCTCATGCGATCAGGCCCTCGTGGGACTCTTCCTCAATCTTGTCGTCCATATTCACTGGAACCTTGCCGCGCAGAACGCTGTAAACGATCGGCACGAAGAACAAGGTGCTGAATGTTGCGAACATCAGGCCGCCAATCACGGCGCGGCCAAGCGGGGCATTCTGTTCGCCGCCCTCACCCAAGCCGAGCGACATGGGGAGCATGCCGATCACCATCGCCAGCGCCGTCATCAGCACCGGTCGGATACGGGTGTAGCCGGCGGAAAGGGCGGCCTCGATTTGATTCAACCCGGCCATCCGCTCGTCGTTGGCAAACGTGACCAGTAGGATGCTGTTCGCCGTTGCCACGCCGATCGACATGATTGTTCCCATAAGGGAAGGTACATTGATGCTGGTCTGGGTTACGAAGAGCATCCAAAGAATTCCGGCAAAGGCGCCGGGCAGGGCTGTCAGGATGATGAACGGATCCAGCCATGACTGGAAATTGACCACCATCAGCAGATAGACCAGCATGATGGCGAATAGAACGCCGAAGCCGAGCCTCCGGAATGAGGTCTTCATGGTGTCGGCCTGGCCCCGGATGGTGATGGTGGTGCCGCGCGGGAGCTGGACCTTTTCAATGATGCGTTCGACATCGCCGACCACGCCACCGAGGTCGCGCTGGTCGACATTGGCAAACACGTCGAACACAGGCTGCACGTTGTAATGGCTGGCGAGGGAACTGGTGGTGCTGCGCTTAACGCTGGAGAGAAGGTTGTCGAGCAGCTGTGTGCTGCCGCCGCCGGGAACCGTGATGGGCGTACGCTTCAAGGTGTCCAGCGAATCGAGGCGGAACTGGGGAGTCTGTACGGCGACCTGGTAGCTGATCCCGTTGGCGGGGTTCAGCCACTGGTTCGGCGCGGTCTGGCCGCTGGAACTGAGCGAAATGAACATGCTGTTGGCGACATCGCGCTGGGTGAGACCGGCCAAGTCGGCCTTGTTGCGGTCCACGGAAAGGTCGATCTGCGGGGTCTTGACCTGCTGGTTGACGCGAACGTCGACCGCACCCGGGACTACCGCGATCTTCCGCTCCAGCTCCGTGGCCAACTTGTATCCAAATTCGGAATTGCGGGTCTGGATCTGGACGTCAATGGGTGCTGGAATCCCGAAGTTCAGGATCTGGTTGGTCATGTTGGCGGCCTGGAAGAAGAAGGTTTCGGCCGGAAAGCGTTCGCGCAGGACGTGCCGCAGATTGCGCTCCAGCAGTGTCGTCGAGCGGTGCTTGGCTGGATTCAGGGAGACTAGGATTTCGCCGTCGGACGAACTGATCACAGCCGAATCGCCCCACGCGAGCGCGAACGGCGCATTGGGGAGGCCAATATTGTCGGTTATGGTGACCAGTTCGCCGGGCTGCAAGTTCTGACGGATCACCTCCTCGACATCGGCGAAAACACGTTCGGTCTCCTCGATGCGGGTGCCCTCGGGGGCCCGGACGTGGAGGCGGAGCTGGCCTGAATCGACGGATGGGAAGAAATCGGTACCTACGACGGTCGCCAAGCCCATGGATCCGAGAACAAATGCAACGTAGACGAACGAAACGCGGGCCCGGTGGTGGAGGCACCAGCCCAGCGCTTTCCGGTACTTCAACCGCATCCGTTCGAACCGGATGTTGAAGGCATGGTGGGTCTGCCAGATGATGCCCTTGGCGTTGGCAAGGCCCTCTTCCCCGTGGGCGTAGATTTCCACTTCCGACGCGAGCATGAAGTGCACCATCGTGGGAACCAGGGTGCGGGTGAGGAAGTAGGACATCATCATCGCGAAGGCAACAGCCAGCGCAAGAGGGGTGAACAGGAATTTCGCCGGTCCGGTCAGTAGCAGAACCGGAATGAAGACGATGCAAATGGCCAGTGTGGACACGAACGACGGCAGGGCGATTTGCTGGGCACCGTCAAGGATCGCCCTCGTCAGCGGCTTGGCCATGCCCATGTTGCGGTGGACATTCTCGATTTCGACCGTCGCGTCATCCACCAAAATTCCGACGGCGAGCGCCATGCCGCCGAGCGTCATCACGTTGAGCGTGTGCCCCATGGCCCAGAGAAGAATGCAGGAGGTGAGGATCGAAAGCGGGATCGAGGTGCAGACAATCACCGTGCTCCGCCAACTGCCAAGGAACAGCAGGATCATGATGGCCGTCAGGACCGCAGCCACTAGACCTTCCTTCAGCACACCGTCGATGGCGGCCCTCACGAAAATACTCTGGTCGAACAGCGGCGTGACGGTCATTCCGGGGGGGAGCGCCGGAGCCAGCTTCTTGATTGCGTCCCGGATGTCGGTGACAACGTCGAGGGTGGAGGCCTGGCCATTCTTCATGATGGTCATGAGTGCGGAACGGCGGCCGTCGGACCGGACGATATTGCCTTGGACGGAGAAGCCATCGCGCACCTGCGCAACATCCTTGATATAGACGATCTTGCCGTTTACGACCTTCAACGGCAGCTCGTTCACACCCTGTACGGTTCCGGGGCTCGAATTGAGCTTGATCCAGTATTCCCGGTCGCCCATCTTGGCGGTGCCAGCCGGGAGGATGAGGCTCTGCTGGTTCAGGGCCGTGGAAACATCGGTGGCTGAAAGGCCCCGGGCGTACAGCGAAGCTGGGTCGATGTCCACCATGATCTGGCGCTGCTTGCCCCCCAAAGGTGGAGGTACCGTCGCTCCCTGGATTACCGCAAGTTGGTTGCGGATCACGTTTTGACCGGCGTCGTACAACTCCTGTTCGCTGAGGTTGTTGCCGCTCAGGCTGAGCTGGAGAATCGGCACAGTGGAGGCATCATATTTAAGAACGCCAGGCGGGAAGATGCCGGGAGGCATGATGCGCTGGACGGGCGAGGTGACGGCGATGGTCTGGGCGATGGCCAGATCGATCTTGACGTTCGGCTGGAAGTAGATGCGGACGATGGAGACGCCGTTGTAGGCGTTGGATTCGATGTGTTCGACATCGTTGACGGTGCTGGTAACAGCGCGTTCAAAGACGGTGGAGATGCGGCTCATCATCTCATCCGGGGATATACCGTTATAGGTCCAGACGACGGAGACAACCGGGATATCGATGTAGGGGAAAATGTCCTTTGGCATCGAGACGATGGACATGCCGCCCAGGACCGCGATCAAAACCGCCATCACCACGAAGGTGTATGGTCTTCTGAGCGCAAGTTTTACAATCCACACGGGTTAGAGGGTCTCCATACTGGTCTGGCGTTGGACTGACAGGGCAATTGCAGGGACGGGTGCTACTTCCGGCGGCAGGGCGGGGCCACTACGCCAGTTTATCGGATGCCTTTCGGCGGCGATTGGGTGCGGGGGTTCGGGGTGGAAAGCGCGCGACGCTACTGTCGACTTTGTAAAATCTTTTGCTAGCCCAAGGCGGGGCAAGAAGTCGGAGTTGTGTGTATCCGTGGCCTTCTCACCACAACTTTGTTCCGACCGGAGCCTTGCACTCCTTGACCTTCTTCGGGCGACCGTCGAAATCGGACAGCCAGCATTCGTCGAGGACGGAACAGTAGCACGCCTTCATGGTAAGGTCCTTGCGCGCGCCATCAAGCGCAACATACAGATCCTTGCCAGCGGACTCGGGGTCCAGCTGGAGCAGAAACAGGCTCTCCCGCGCAGGCAGAATCGACTGGGACACGTTGGAATAGATCACGCCCTTCGTGTGCCCGTCGCGGGGTAGTGCGGCTAAGCAGCAGGCTTTTAGCAGTTCCGCACTGGAGCCCATCGGCGCGCCCTTGTAGCGGATTTCGAACCAGTCCACCACAGCCGGGCCAACGCCGCCGTTTTTCAACTCGATCCGCAGGAACGGCTTTTGGGTGACAGGGTCCAACTGGCTCCCGCTCACCGCAAGGAACGGCATGGTGCTCGCAGCCACCAGCTTCTCGTTCTGCTCCACCATCTTTTCCATGGTCTTGCCGTGCTCGATGGAGACCACAAGCGATACAATCGAGATGAAGAACGCGCTCACCCCGACCACGAGGTCCAGCCATCGCACCCCGGTCCCATGGCCGTGTCCGTGGCCGTGATCATGCCCCGCTTGTGTGAACAATTCCGGTCTCCCCCCTCGGCTCCCGTGCCCTGCGCTGCCAGCCAAACCCCGATTGTACGATACACGGCGGCGGCGAAACAGTGGCGGGAGTCCCGGAGGAGGTCAGGACAATCCGGGCAACGAGCAGTGTCGGGAAATAACACGAATCGGCATTCCCTTTCCGCAATGGATGCGATAGACTATCGCCCAGTGCCATCCGGCGAGGGGAAACCGTCGGGTTGCGTAGGGTGGCGCGAAGCGTCACCAACAACTGGAGCGAACAAGGGGAAATGCGCACGAAATCACTTCTATTGTTAGCCGTATCGGTCGCCGCGTTGTCGGCCCAGGACTTCCGCGCCACGCTGAACGGCCGGATCAGCGATCCGCAGGGGGCTCCGGTCTCGGGTGCCTCGGTGGAACTACGCGACGTCGACAAGAACGAGACGCACCGACAAAGCGTCCGAGCCGATGGCAACTATGTCTTCCAACTTGTCCAACCGGGAACCTATGAACTGAAGGTGTCGCACCCGGGCTTCAAGACCGTCACGCGCTCCGGCCTGACGCTGAGCGTCAACCAGTCTGCGACGGTGGACCTCGCGCTCGAAATCGGCGCTGTCAGCGAGCAGGTAACAGTCACCGCCGACGTGGATGTCCTCGATCTGAACTCCGGCGACCGGGGCGGGGTGGTGGACGGCAAGACCATCAGCGAGATGCCGTTGAATGGGCGCAATCCGTTCATGCTGTCGTCCTTGGTGGCGGGCGTGGATTACAACGGCTCGCTGGCATACCAGCGACCCTTCGACAATGGCGCGATTGCCCAGTGGGGCGTCGGGGGATCGTCGTCGTCGGCATCGTTCCTGATCGATGGCGCGCCGAACAACGCCCAGGCGGGCAGCAACAACATCGCCTATGTGCCGCCTGTGGATTCGGTGCAGGAATTCAAGATCCAGACCAATGCCTATGACGCGCAGTACGGCAAAACCTCGGGCGCGGTGATGAACGCCGTGCTTAAGAGCGGTTCGAACGCGCTCCACGGGTCCTTGTACGAGTTTTACCGGCGCAACTGGCTGGATGCGAATTCCTTCCAAAACAACGCCCGGGGTGCGGAAAAGGACGGCCACTCGCTGGACCAGTACGGGGCGCTGGTGAGCGGACCAATCGTCCTCCCCAGGATCTACAACGGGCGGAATCGCACGTTCTACATGGTGAACTTCGAGCGTTACGTTGAGGATTCCCCCCAACCGTTGGTGCTCTCCGTACCCGCGCTCGAAATGCGCGAGGGCGATTTCTCGAAGTTGAAGGACAAGGCCGGCCGACAGTACGTGATCTACGACCCCGCCACAGGCTTCGTGAACAGCTCCAATGTATTTGACCGCCTGCCGTTTGCGGGCAACATCATCCCACCCAGCCGGATCAACCCGATCGCCAAGAAAATCGTCAGCTACTTCCCGAATCCCAACACCACGACGGCGGGTGAGGACTACGCACAGAAGAACCTGTTCCTCTCCGGCGGACAGAATCCGGCCGGCGACACGTTCTACAACTTTGCCCTGAAAGTGGACCACAACATCAGCGACCGGCACCGCTTTTTCGTGCGCTACGCCCGCAACGACCGCACCGAGATTCGCCCCACCAACGGCGTTCCGGCAAATAAGCCTGGAGTGGAGGGGCAGGACCCACTGAAGCGGATCAACGATACCGGGGCGGTGGATTGGGTGAGCACGCTTTCGCCCACGCTCATCCTGAACGTGCGCTCGTCCATGTCCCGCTATGTGGAAGCATCATGGGGAACTCCGAACGACAATTTCGACATGGCGTCACTCGGATTCCCGAAATCCCTGGTAAGCCAGCTGCCGTACGGGAACCACTTTGGCCAGTACACCTTTAGCAGTTACCAAAATCTGGGGCGCTACCCCAGTTCCAACATCTCGAACACATTGAGCCTACACCCGGTGCTGACCTGGGCGCGCGGAGCGAAGACGCTCAAGGGCGGCGTGGACATGCGTTGGCTGCAGTACTCGACGCAAAACACAGGCAACGTGATGACGCTGGGAGCCACCGCCGCATTCACGCAGGAAATCTACAATACGGCGCAGGCGTTGAAGGGCAACTCGATCGCGTCCTGGCTGCTGGGAACCCCGAACTCGGGCTCGCTCAACTACAACGTTTTCCCGATCTACATGTTCCCCTACTATGCGCCGTGGGCCCAGTTCGATTGGAAAATCTCCAAGAAGCTAACCATTAATTCTGGCTTCCGGGAAGATTTGAACCTGCCCCCTACCGAGCGTTTCAACCGTATGGACCGGGGCTTCGACCCGACAGTGGCGTCCACCCTGGACTCGCTTGTGGACCGAAAGAAGTTCCCGTTGGGGACGCTGTCCGGATCCTTGGCCTTCGCCGGCGTGAACGGTGCATCGAGACGCGCTGCGGACCCCTACTACAAGACTTGGCAACCCCGTTTCGGATTCGCCTACGCGCTCACGCCGAAAACCGCCATCCGTGGCGGCTGGGGCCGGTTCTTCTCCAACCCGAACAACGACTACCTGCAGACCTCGGGCTTCAGCAACACCACGCCGCTGGTATTTTCGGCGGACGAAAGCATGTTGCCGCTCAACAACAAGATCAACAATCCCTTCCCGGACGGAATCCTGCTTCCGACGGGCTCGGCAGCTGGATCGCAAACCTTTGCAGGCCGCGCGTTCAGCGTCGTCAACACGCACTTCCGTGTGCCGCACGTCAACACTTTCTCGATCAGCATCCAACGTGCGTTGCCCAAGCGCAGCGTTCTGGACGTCTCGTATTCCGCAACCCGGGGCGTGGATTTGCAGGACTCCCGCACGATGAACGATATCCCGGCAGCCATGCGCGACGGCTGCAACTGGGAGGCGGGCGGCAATCCGGCCCCATGCGACAAAACGTATTCAAATCCCTTGGCCAACATTCCCGCGTTTACCGGAACCAGCTCGTTCTCCAGCACGACGCTCTCCAGCGCCACGCTCTCAGTTCCCTATCCCCAGTTCGGACAAATCACGGAACTCATGCGGAACGACGGCAGAAGCTGGTACGACTCGCTGCAGACCAGCTATTCCATCCGCAACCGCTGGACCACCTTCCGAGCCAACTACACGTATTCCAAACCGCTCGAAGCCAATGGGTTTCTCGACCCCCAGAAGTTCGTGATGCAGAAGGGTCTGGCCGCCTACGACGTTCCGAACCATTTTTCGCTCTC
>CAITMP010000865.1 GCA_903893525.1 uncultured Acidobacteriia bacterium
CGCCGGCCGCCTCGGTCAGCCGCGCCGGGGTTTTCCCGATCCCGGCCCCGACGTCACCTCCAGCCTGTACAGTCCCACCCCCGTCTCCATCGAACCTGTTCCCACCGCCCATACCTGCCCCGGCGGCAGCGGGTCGGTTTCAATCGCCTCATCGCTGTGCAATTCCGGGGTCGACACAAACTGTTCCACGCCCTCCGCTCCCATCGTGTAGCTGAAATGCGTGTTCCGAAACTCGCTCTTGAACACCCGCTTCTGCTGCTCTTTGACCCGCCTCCGGCTTTCCAGCGCGATCCGCACCATCCACTCCAGATCCTCGTCCGGCACGCCCGCGTCCGTTGACGGAAACAGTAGCTTCGTCAAGCCGCTCACGGTCTTGTTGACGGCTTCAATATCCCGACCGCTTAGCGCCCCCCCCAGATACACCCGACCCTGCAGCACATTCACACGGCTCCCGGCCCGCAGCTTGTTCCAGCACTCGCTCAGGAAATCGCTCACCAGTCCGAAATGGTTCGTCAGATGCTCCGACTGCTTCAACTTTGGAAAATCCCACCCCGGCACAAATGCATGGATCCGGTCCATGAACGCTGTATCGTTCCGCATCTCCGGCGGCAACGGGCTCAACAGATGGCCGATCCTCTGCTGCTGATCCACATCCACGTCGAAATTCCCCACCATCACGATGCTCCCGTCCGCCCGGATATTCTCCTTCCCCCGGCTGAACTGGCCCGACGCCATATACCCCTTCATGATGTTCACGCCGTCCTTCTGGTCGAACGAGATCCCCGAGACCTCGTCGAAACACACCACGTCGTACTGGCAGACCAACCCGCGCTGGCCGCTCGCATTGTTGACGAACATCTTCGCCACCGTCGCCTTGCCCCCCGAAATCAAATGGGAGTACGGCGAGATCTGCTGGAATAAGTGGCTCTTGCCCGTTCCCCTCGGCCCCAGCTCCACCATGTTGTAGTTCCGCTCCACAAAAGGCACCATCCGCAGCAGGGTGACCTTTTTCGCGCGGTCGTCCAGACTCCCGGCCTCGATCCCGATCGACCGCAACAGCAGGTCAATCCATTCCGACGTCGAAAATTTGGACCGGCCCCGCGCCAGAACCTCCAGAGCGTCCGATTTCGACATCTGGATCGGCCGCAACGCTTCCACCGCGAACGGGCGGCCCCCGTTCTCCTGGGCCACCACACCGTCGTATGACAGCGTCACTTCCGCATAGAATCCGTCCGTGAGCATCCGCTCATGCTCTTTCACCAGCTCACCCGGAATCCGCACATCCCGCAGCGTTAGGCTCGGCAACTCGGCCACGTAGCAGTCGTTCCGCGTATCCAGCCTTGCCTTTACAAGGTCGATCAACTTCACCGACCCCTGCTCCTTCGCCCTGGCCTTGAACAGTTCCTCTTCCCCCGTCCGGACCGCGCGTTCCCTCAGTTGCTTCTCAACGATCCGCAACCCTTCCTGGATTTCCTCTTCATCCACGCTTGCGCAATACCGGCCCAAAAGGAACTCCACCACGTACGTCGGCACCGGATATTGGCGCGAGTACTTCTGGACCAAATCCTTCCTCACCAAGTACCCGTCAAACGCCGCCGCCGCCAAGCGGTCCAAGAGATCCATCTCCATGCTCATGCCCTCTCCCCCACGCACGTGGTTTGTACCGCCAACACGTTTCCTTCCGCGTCCGAAATCACCACGCTCGCGGCCACGCCCTCGTTCGAGTCGTCGCCGACCACAAGGCTCACCTCACCGGAAGAACCTGCCTCTTTCTCGGCCACAATGCTCGTCCCAGCCTGCTTCCAATGCTTCCGGACGTCCACTTTGACCCGCGGGTCGTTGGTCTCCACGCGCACCCGGCACCGCATTCCCCGCCACTCCACAGACTGAATCACAGCCCGCGCGCCAACCGTCCCCCGCTCCACCACCAACTCCGGCACCACGCACTCCTGCGGACTCAGTCCACCATGCGCATAAGTGGCTCCCGTACGGAAGCACGCGATCCCCGGTGGTGAGGCAATCTTCACCTCCGGCCCCCAATGCCACTCCGACACCGGAACATCCAATTGCGGGTCGCCCTTCACCAGCGCGCACCGAGCCCACTTTGTCTCCGTCAGGTAGGCCGGAAGGTCCACCTTCGGCAACCCCCCGGGCAGCAGCAGCCAGCCGTGGTCCGTCACCACCCGCACCCGCTGCCACCCCGCATCCAGCAGCGCCCCAACCCGTTCCGCCACACGGTTCACCTCGCCCTGAAGTTGGCCCGCCAGTCGGCCCTCCAGCGCGTGGCCCAAACTGTCTATACTCCCGCTCTCCGTCCAGCCCCCGCCTTCCGTTCCTGCCGGTACCCGGATTTCATCCCGATCCCAAACCTCCACCCCGGCGCTTTCCAGTGCCTCCCTCAGCAGCGGGGCCGTCAACGGTTTCCAGCCCGACTTCCCCTCGATCAGCGGCGTGAAATCGACGCCACTTCCCGCCTTGATCCCGGCCACCGTCTCTGCCGACAGGGGCGCGGCCGCCGGTTTCGCCGTTGCCGTCACCGTCGGCAGCGCCGACATTCTGTGCCGCACCGCCACCCGCAGCGACCTCGCTTCCAGCTTTGCTGCCAGCCCGGCTGCCACGTCAAACCGCAACCCGTCCACAAACACCACGCACGTGTCCCGTTCTCCCGCAGCCTGTCCCACAGCCTTCCGCGCTTGGGGACCCTCACGAGTCACCACCTCCTGGAAATGCCGCGCGCTTGCCGCCAGCCACGGCTCGTAGATCGTGCGAACAATCCGCCCCAGAATCTCCGCTTCCGCCGCTTTCCGCCCACAGGCCCACGCCTCCATCGCCGCCGCGTCCGCCTCCCATCCCCGTGTGGCATACGCTTCCGCCACCGCTTGCAACGTGTTTCCCCCTACCGGCGTTTGCGCCGCCCGCGCCAACCGTCCCAACGGGTGCAACGCCCGTGCCCAAACACTTCGGTCCATATGCGCCCAGACCCACTTCCTGCGCGGACCGTGTTTCGCCTCCAGAACCAACACCCTCTCGCAGGCCAACCCCTGCGGCAACAGCGCCGCAGCCTCCAGTTCACCCCTCAGTTCTGTCTCCAGCCTCTCGTTGACTAGCGGGTCCCGATCTTCCTCAAATCCCCGGTCCGCCCCGCCGCTCCCCGCAACCGGTTCCGCCATCAACCGTGCCACGCCCTCATAGACCTGCGGCGCCTCCAAAAACCGTACCCACACCCGTTCCAGTGCCCC
>CAITMP010000866.1 GCA_903893525.1 uncultured Acidobacteriia bacterium
CAACTCCGGAACGGAGGCCACCGAAGGCTCGCTGAAAATGATCAAGGCTCATGGCCATGACCGCAGCCCGGACAAGTACGAAATCGTGTCGTTGGAAAACTCGTTCCACGGGCGCTCCCTGGGTGCGCTTTCCATTACTGGTCAACCGAAATACCGCAAGGACTTCGAGCCACTGATCCCCGGTGTCAAATTTGTTCCGGCGGAGGATATTGCGGCCCTCGAGGCTGCGGTGAACGAGCGCACTGCTGGAATTTGCATCGAGTGGATCCAGGGCGAGGGTGGAGTCCTGCCGCTCAGCGATGCTTTCTGCCGCCGGGCCCGCGAGCTGGCCGACCAGTTCGACGCGCTGCTCTGTTTCGACGAAATCCAGTGCGGTGTGGGGCGGACAGGCAAATATTTCGGCTACCAGTTGGCCGATCCCGTTGTGCTGCCCGACATCATGACTGCTGCAAAACCGCTCGCTTGTGGCATCCCGCTCGGGGTGATCGCGGTGAACGAGCGTGCGGCAGCCTCGATTCGACCCGGCATGCACGGGTCGACATTTGGCGGCAACGCCTTGGCCGCTCGGGTGGCTATTGAGTTCTTCGAGATCTTGGAGGGGCTGTTGCCGCAGATTACCCGTGTGGGCGATTACTTCCGCGGCCAGTTGCGGAGCCTCGGGGGCAAATACTCCTTCATCAAGGAAGTGCGCGGATACGGCTTGATGGTGGGCGCGGAGCTTTCCATTCCGGGCAAGGAGATCGTCAACCAAGCAATGGCGGCGGGGCTGCTGATGAATTGCACGCACGACACAGTGCTGCGTTTCCTGCCGCCCTACATCATCACCGAGGAGCATGTTGACGAGGCGATTGCGGTCCTCGACGGCGTGTTCGCGAAAATTTCGTAGTTTTTGCGGATGGACGGCCCGGCGAAGCTCCGGGCCGTTCAGGCAATGCGCTTCCCGCGCCACCAACTCCACAGCAAATTCGCAAGAAACAGCACTTGAACTGCAGCCAGGGTGAATGCCGAATGTGTGATCCACTTCTGCATCGGCATCAAGGGTGCCAGGAACTCGAACGTGGTGAAGTCCGCATACCGCCTGGGACTTCCTGCAAAGCCTGCAAAATGCATCGGTATGAATGTGGTGTAGGCAAATACGAACGTTAGGTAGAAGTGCGCCTTGCCCAAGACTTCGTTCATGTGCCTGCCGCAAAGTAGGGGAAACCACTCGAACGTTGCCGCGAAGATCGCGAAGAGCGCGGCCACACCCATCACGATGTGGAAGTGGGCGACCACGAAATAGGTGTCGTGGAAATAGGCGTCGATCTGCGGTTGCCCGAGGAAAATCCCGGATAAGCCGCCTGTCACGAAGACTGACACGAATCCAAGGGAAAACAGCATCGCCGTGTTCAGTTCGGGCTTGGCCCCCCACACGGTCCCGATCCAGTTCAGAGTTTTTACCGCCGAGGGTGCCCCAATGGTCATCGTGATCAGCGAAAACGCGATCGCCGAGTAGGGGCTGATGCCGCTGATGAACATGTGGTGTCCCCACACCAGCATTCCGAGCAGCGCAATTGCCACTGTTGCAGCCATCATCGTCTTTTGTCCAAAAACGGGCCGCTTTGAATACTTGGACAGGATGTGCGATACGATTCCCATTCCCGGCAGGATTGCGATGTAGACTTCCGGATGTCCGAAGAACCAGAACAGGTGCTGCCACAGAAGCGGACTGCCCCCCGAATGTGGCGATTTGTGGTCCCCGATCAGTAGGTTGCCCGGCACGAAGAAGCTCGTCCCGGCGACCCGGTCCAGCAGGATCAGCATTCCTGCAGCCAGCAGCACGGGAAAAACCACCAGCGCGAGGATCGAAGTGATGAACCAGTTCCAGCAGGCAATCGGCATCTGCCAGATTGAAACGCCGGGTTCGCGCAGATCAATCACAGTCGCAATCACATTGATCGCCGCCAGCGTCGAGCCGACGCAGAACACCGCAATTGCAACAAACCAAAGCGTTTGCCCCAGTCCTTCGCCCGGACCGGCTATCGCTCCGATGGCCGAGAGGGGCGGATATGCCGTCCAACCCGAAAGCGGTCCGCCGTCGGCAACCAGGAACGACGCTACCAGGATCAGGAATGATGAGAATGTGATCAGGAACGCCGTGAGATTCAATTTCGGAAACGCCATCCGCCCGCATCCGAGCTGTTCCGGAACCACCAGGTTCCCGAATGCGTTCAGCGGGGCCAAGGTAAGGACGAAAAACACCATCAGCGTTCCATGCAGGGTCAGGATCGAAAGGTACAGCTCGGGCGTCATGATTCCGCCGGAGGCCTTGGTGGGCCAGACCGACGCGAACCACGCCACGGGCGTCTGCGGATATACCAAGTGGAACCGCATCAACAAGGAGAGAGCCACCCCGATAAGGACCGCGCCGAGGGACAGCAGGAAATACAGGCGCGCGATAAACCGGTGGTCGGTGAAGGACGTTCGCACTTACGCTTCGATGGTACCAACCGGCGACCGGAGCAAGAGTCCCGCGCCTGCGTAGTAAACGATAACTTTGGTATGCTGGAACTCGGACACGACCCCCATGCGCCCAACCTTCATCCTCGCGATCCTACTGGCAACCCAACTGGCGGCAGCCGACCCGGAGGCATTCGAGCAGCCTTGGGGCAAGTTCTTCGGAATCGAGCGCAAAGCCGGCGTCTACCGCCAGTTCGACACCGAATCCCATTTCCAGTCCAACCACGATTTCACCCACCTCACCTTCGACACCGGCAACAACAAGGTGTTAGCGAACCTGGGCGTCCAGGGCCAACTGAAAAATCTAACAATCTACCGCGACAGCTACCGAGCGGCCAGCCATCCGCAAGGGTGGAGCGGCGTTTGGACGGCGAAGGATTCCAGCAGCTTCGGTCCCTACTCGTTCACACTGGCTGTCGACGGTGTTGCGAACGGCGCGCCAATCGATCTCGCCACCGCCGATTGGGATTTCCGCACCGGCCTGATCGACAACATTCTGCCAACCACGATTCTGCAAGGCCCCGGAGGCCGCTTCAGCGCCCAGATTGTCACCTTTGCTCCCACAGCCGCTGACGGCACCGGACGGCTCCGGGGAGTCGTCTATGCGCTGCGGGTCCAAAACCGGTCCGACCAACGGCTGACCGGCACCGTCGGCATGCCGAAGCTCTGGGGCGGCAAGCAGAACCAGCGCGGTAGTCTCCCATGGGCCATGTTCGACCCCTACGAGTTCGAAATCGGGCTCGCGGACTCCCCCAAGTACAGGCGCGATGTCGCGTTCGACCTCAAGCCGGGTGAATCGGCATGGGTCCCGGCAATCCTCTACATGCCCGGCGAGCCCACCATCGCCGAAATCAACGCGCGCGGCTCGTTGGCCTGGCTCGACGACACCCTGCGCTACCAGCGCCGGTTGTTGGGGCGGCTCAAGATCGCCTCCGACCCGTGGCTCGCCGAGTTCCGCGAACGGCAGATCCTCGAATCCCTTCTAAGCATCGCCATGTCGGGATCGGGAAAGATCGCGGGTTCCAATTGGGGCAGCTATCCGGCGACACGGCAGATTTGGATCAAGGACATGTATTATTCAAGCCTGCCCCTGCTTGGCCTTGACCCTGTTCTGGCCAAGGGCTTGGTCCAATGGTTCGATGAGTTTGCCGTCCGGCACCCGGGTGAGATTGTGGAGGGTGGTATCAGCCACTCACTGAGCCTGACCGTTGCGTCTGTCCTCATGGGCAGCCAATATTACAGTCATACCGCCGACCGGGCCTTTTTCGCAAACAACCAGGAACTGCGCAGGAGCTGGGCGGACCTGCTGGAGCGGGTGGCCGGAAGCCGCCGGTCGCCCTCGACTTGGTTATTCCCCTCCCGTTTCATCTCCGACGGTGCCCTGCAAGGCGACTTCCACACGGGCTCCAATATTACCGCTTGGAGGGCATTCACCGGCTGGTCCCGTCTGCTCCGCGAGGTCCACCGCGATGTTGCCGGAGCCCGCGCGTGGGCTGACCGCGCGGAAAAGGTGCGAGCCGCCATTCTTGCCACCGACACTTTCGACGGCCCCTTTGGCCGCCAATTCGCCGAAAGCGCCTTCGCCGACCAGCATACGATGCCGCTCATCAGCGATGGCGAGGAATCCGACACCACGCTGATGCCCTACTACCGGTTTCTCGACCGTGACGACCCGCGATACCGAAACACCATGCGGTTCGCCGTTTCGAGCCACAACCTGATCTACCAGCCCCTGTCGCATTCCATCAGTTGGTCGTCCGCACCCGTCAGCCCGCTTGCGGAGCGTGTCCCGTCGACGGCACCCGGCTACTTGAAGGGATTGGCTGCGGGCGACCCGGCGGCGGAAATGGAAATCCGCCGTGTGACGGACGCGGACGGGTCCGTCTGGTGGTGGTCCTACGGGTCGAGTCCCAAGGGCCTCGAGTACGGCAGGGTGCAGCGCGGCGTGCCTGGGAAGTCGGGGTGGTTCGCCGGCGCGTATTCGGTCCTGTTCCAATCCAACATGCTGGGGATCTCCTACGATGCGCCGTCCCACCTGCTGCGTGTGAATCCGACAGCTGGTTTGTCGGATTTCGAGTGGCTGAATGCGCCTTTGGGTGCCGGACGGTTTGACGTGTCGTCCTCAGGCGGAAAGATCACGGTGCGCAATCTGAACAAGGTTCCGGTGGATGCTTTACGTATCGATGGTCCAGTGACCCGG
>CAITMP010000867.1 GCA_903893525.1 uncultured Acidobacteriia bacterium
CGGATCACGTCCTTGGTGAGTTGGGCAATCCCTTGTTCGTCCTTGCGCGTGAACGCAGGGGGAAGGGTGGATCCGGCGACAAAGGTATTGGGACTTGTCCGGTCCGGCTGTATGCCGAGCAGGGAATCGAGTTTCGCAGGCGAGACTACGGTTTGGGGTCTCTGCGCCAGTTCGGACGGGTCCATGACGATGGACTTGAGACGGACGGCGGAATCCGATTTGTTGGCCTCGTCCACGATTTCCTGGAATTTGTCGTGGGCGACGATGTTGAGCGTGTCCACTGCCGGGACGCCGGTGCGCTTGCCGTACGGGAGCCGGAGACCGCGTCCGATGGACTGTTCAATCAGAACCTTGGCATTGGCGGCCCGGAGGGGGACGATGGTGTAGAGGTTGGTGACGTCCCAGCCTTCCTTGAGCATGTTGACGTGGATGACGATTTCCGTGGGGGAGTCCGATCTCTCGACCTTCAGCAGGCTCTCGATCATCTTTTCCTCTTCGGCTCCTGTTTGGCTGGAATCCACCTGGATGGCCTTGCCACGATAGCGGCCTTCGAAAAAGAGATCGGACTCCATGCGTTCCAAAAGCTGGCGGGCGTGCGTGGTGTCGCGGGCTATGACCAGAACAAAGGGCTTGACGACGGGAATACCAGTTTGGCGGGCATAGGTGTCGAGTTCGACTTTGATCCGCTCATGGAGCCGGATGCCGTCTTCGAGCTTCATCTGCTCGATGGCCTCGGTGGACATTCCGGCGGGGTTGAAGTCCTTGCGGGTGACGACGGCGGGCTCCTTGACGAAGCCGTCCGCCATGGCTTGGCTGAGAGGGTAGTCGTAGATGATGTTCTTGAAACGGATCGCACCCTTCGGACCTTCGACCATGGGGGTGGCGGTCAGCTCCAAGCCGATCACGGGCTTCAGCTCATTGATGGCCTTGACACCGGCAGACGCGCGGTAGCGGTGGGACTCGTCCATCAGGAGGACCAGGTCGGGGAGGGCAGCGAGGTAGGAGAAATAGCTTTCCCCGATGTATTCGGAGAGGCGCTTGACGCGGGGTGATTTGCCACCGCGCACCTCGGAGTTGATTTTGGAGATGTTGAAGATGTTGATCTTGCAGCGGAGTTGCTGGTCGAAGAGCGTGCCCGCCATGGATTCGTAGTTGTCACCAGTGATGATGGCCGGGGAATCTGTGGCGAATTCCGGGATGCCCTTGAAGACGTACTTGGGCGTGTTGGGCGTGAAGTCGGCGATGAGCTTGTTGTAGATGGTGAGGTTCGGGGCCAGCACGAAGAAGTTTTTCACGCCGTGGGCGAGGTGCAAGTAGCTGATGAACGCGCCCATGAGGCGGGTCTTGCCGACGCCGGTGGCGAGGGCGAAGCAGAGGGATGGGAAGTCGCGCTCGAAGTCGGCGACGGTGGGGAATTCGCTGCGGATTGCCGCGAGGGCGGCCTGTACGTCCGGGTTCTTTTGTAGGGGCGCTATTTCGGTGATGCGGTCGAGAATCTCCAGCGAGTGGCGCTGGGGTGGGCGGAGACTGAGGCGTCCGGCGACGGCGTTGACGTGGCGGTTCATTTTGGGGACCGCTTTCGGGGTTTGGTGGGTGTCGGCGAAAACAGGTGGACTTCGCGGCGGAGTTCATCGGCCAGTTCCGCTTCCGTGGGGAGGTGGAGCTGGTAGCGCGCGGCGAAGATGGTCTGTTCCTGCTGTTCACCGAGGGTGTAGCGGACGACGGCATCGTTCTTGTTGGATGCGAGGATCAGGCCGATGGTGGGGTTGTCGCCTTCGGTCCGTCGTTCGCGGTCGAAGTAGTTTACGTAGAACTGCATTTGTCCCAAGTCTTGGTGCGTGAGCTTGCCGACCTTGAGGTCTATCAGGACGTAGCACTTCAGGATGGTGTGGTAGAAGACGAGGTCGATGTAGAAGTGGTCGCCGTCGAGGGTGAGGCGCTGCTGCCGGGCCACGAAGGCGAAGCCTCGGCCAAGCTCCAACAGGAAGGTTTGGAGGTTGTCGATGAGGGCCTGTTCCAAGTTGGATTCGACCAGTCGCTCGGATTCGGGAAGACCGAGGAATTCGATTACTACGGGGTCTTTGAAGATGTCGGCGGGTTGTGAGAAGGCGAGACCCTCGGAGGCGAGTTTCAGGAGGGAGGCCTTGCTGCGGCTCTTGGCGAGGCGTTCGTACAGTAGACTGTCGATCTGGCGTTCGAGTTCGCGGGCGGACCAAGCTTGGCGGGCGGATTCGATTTCGTAGAAGGCTCGGGCTTCGGGGCGGGCGACGCGGAGGAGGGTGCGGTAATGGGTCCAGGAAAGGTTGGGGTTGAGTTGGCCTGGCTGCCACGATGGAGGCGCGGAAAAGGAGGTCCCGTCTGTATCTGTTTGATTCTGTATGGGTTGCGAAGATTTTTTACGCAGTGCGTAAAAAATGTCGGAGTTGTTTTGGGTGACTACAAGCTGTGCTTGCGGCGGGGCGTCTTGTATCAGGTTCTGGTATAGCAAGTAGAACCGCTTCATGAGCGCCAAGTTCAGGGCTGAATAGCCTGTTCCGAAGTCGGTGCGGAGACGTTCCGCAAGCATGGCGATGATTCGCTCGCCGTACTCGGCGCGTTCCTCGCCCCGTTGCTCTTCTTCGACGATTTCGCGGCCTACCAGCCAGTTGCTCACGACTTGTGCTGTGTTGACGGAACGGGCGGCAGTTGTGCGGGCGGACTCGACGATTTGGCGCACACGACCGTACAGGGCATCAGTGGTGGGGGCGAG
>CAITMP010000868.1 GCA_903893525.1 uncultured Acidobacteriia bacterium
GAGGCGGGCTCCGACAGGAATTTCTTCGGTGAAGCCTGCGAGGACGGGCTTGCCGCCTTCGAGCGAGGCCGCGACAATCATCCCGTTCGATTCAATCCCGCGCAGCTTGCGGGGCTGGAGGTTGGCCACGATGACCACCTTGCGGCCAACCATCTCCTCCGGCTTGTAGACCAGCGCGATACCGGCCACAATGGTCCGGGGCTCGGGCTCGCCGATGTCCACCTTCATGTGGAGAAGCTTGTCGGCACCCTTGACGCGCTCGGCGAACAGCACTTGGCCGACGCGGAGATCGACCTTGAAGAAATCGTCGGCTTCGATCTTTTCAGAGGGCGGGGCAATTGTTCCAACCGGCTCCGGCTCGACCGCCGCGACCGGGGTTTCGCGGCCCAACAACTTGTTCTGGCGGGCGGTTTCGACTTCTTCGAGAGCTTTCATACGTTCGATTGCTGGAATGGCGTCAATGCGGGGGAACACGGGGCCGATCTGGCCGATGGACTGGCCGGGAACGAGTTGGCCCCATGCGATGTCGGCCATCTTCGAATGAGCCAGCGGCGCAGTGATTCCGAGCTGCTCGCGGATCTTCTCGGTGGATTCGGGTATGACCGGGTGCAGCAGGGAAATGGCGATGCGAAGAACCTCGGCGGAGCCGTAGAGCGCGTCGTTGAGTTGCTGGGCAGCCTCGTCGCCTGTCGCTTTCGCAAGCTTCCAGGGTGCTTGTTCGACGATGAACTTGTCGGCGGCTGAAAGCATGGTCCAGACGGCTTCCAATGCGCGCGAAAATTCAAAGCCATTGTAAGCCTTCAAGGCACTTTCGATTGTAGCCCGCGCGGTATCGGCCAAGGGCGATGCAGCGAGCGCAGGCGAAGGGGTCGGAATGACGCCGTTGCGGTACTGCTTGATCATGGTCAGCGTTCGGCTGCCCAAGTTGCCGAGTCCATTGGCAAGTTCGGAGTTGTAGCGTCCGACGAGTGCGTCGTAGCTGAAACCGCCGTCCTGGCCGAACACGATTTCGCGGAAGAAGAAGTAGCGCAGGGCTTCCACCCCAACCACTTCGCAGACCGGGCCGGTACGAACGATGTTCCCCTTCGACTTGCTCATCTTGTCGTTCTGGAACTGGAGCAGGCCGTGCGCGAAGATCTGTTTGGGCAGTGGCAGGTCGGCGGCCATCAGGAATGCGGGCCAGAAGACTCCGTGGAAGCGGAGGATTTCCTTGCCGACCAGGTGCAGGTCTGCGGGCCAGAGGGGCATTTCGCCCGTGGCGTTGTCGCGGATGGCGCTGATGTAGTTGATGAGTGCGTCGAACCAAACGTAGGCGACGTGCTCGCCCTCCACAGGAATACCCCACTTGATGCTGGTACGGCTGATGGAGAGGTCCTGGAGGCCTCCCCGAACGAAACTGAGCACTTCGTTGCGGCGGGCTTCAGGCTGGATAAACTCGGGATGGTCCTCGTAGTGCTTGAGGAGTTGGTCCTGGAAGGCCGAGAGCTTGAAGAAGTAGTTTTCCTCGGTGACGGTTTCGGTGGGGCGTCCGCAGGTGGGGCAATTGTCGCCCGGACCGGCCTCGTTCACATAAAACTCGTCGTGGACGCAGTACTGGCCGGTGTAGGAACCCTTGTAGACAAAACCACGGTCCTTGCAGAGCCCGAAGAGCCAGCGGACGGTCTCGTGGTGGCGGGGCTCGGTGGTGCGGATGAAGTGGTCGTACTGGATGCCGATTTCGTCCCAGACCTTGCGGTACTCGTTGGAAACGATGGTCGCGAATTCCAAGGGGGCAAGGCCCATGGCCTGGGCGGAACGCTCGACCTTCTGGCCGTGCTCGTCTGTGCCGGTGGTGAGGACGGCGTCAAAACCCTGCATGGTCTTCAGACGCTTGATGACATCGGCGGCCAGCGTGGAGTAGGTGTGGCCGATGTGCGGGGCGGCGTTGACGTAGTAGATCGGCGTGGTCAGGTAGTATTTCATTGCGTTGTTAGACAGTGGTATTCAAATAGAGCCGGGAGGCCTCGGCGAGGATTTCGCGCAAGGGCAGGCCGGATGCGTCGGCTGCGCGTCGGGCGTCGTCGTATTCGGGGGCAAAACCGTCCGGGGAAACTTTGATACGGACGGTGCCGCCGGAGGTGGTGGTGTCCACCCAGTGGCGGGGCTGGACACGGCGCTCGGCGGTATGGAAACGGATGCCGAGGGTTGGGGTCTCGCGAAAAATCAAAGCCACCAGGGATTCGCGGTGTTCGGGTGCTGCAATTACTTGGAGCGTGACGCCGGGGCGGCCCTTTTTCATCTGGACGGGCGCGACGGTGACGTCCAGCGCTCCGGCAGCCATTAGTTTTTCGGTTGCGTAGCCGATGACCTGGGGCGAGGCGTCGTCGATATTGGCCTCGATGACGGAAACAGTGGTGGTCTCGGTGGCACCGGAGCGTTCGCCGATCAGGACGCGCACGACGTTGGCGTGTTCCTTGAAATCGCGGTCGCCGGCACCGTAGCCAATGGACTTGAGGCGAAGGGCTGGCATGGGGCCGAAGGATTTCGCGAAAGTTGCGGCGATGGCAGCACCGGTGGGAGTGGTGAGCTCCAGGGCGGGTCCCCGCGCGTAGATTGGGGCGTCGCGCAGAATGAGCGCGGTGGCGGGGGCCGGGACTGGAAGGACGCCGTGTTCCGTCTTGACCGTCCCGCTACCGGTGTTGACCGGGGAGCAGTGGAGCTCAGTGACGC
>CAITMP010000869.1 GCA_903893525.1 uncultured Acidobacteriia bacterium
GGGCGGCGAATCTCATCGATTGCGCCTCCCGCACCAAATCGTTGCCGTTGCGATTGTGTTCACATAAAGTCTATCGGCAACGGACCGTCAGAACTTTACGGACAGGTGAAAAATTCCGCGAGAAATACCCTACGCGAGCCGTGTCATGTCGCTGGATGTGCCACCGGCTGCCGGGACGTAGCACTTCAGCGTGTAATCCATCACCATGCGGTCGGCGTTGAAGCGCCAGCCCAGGGTGCGGATGGTCCGCTTCATGCGCTTGATCCAGCCACGGGGCAGTCCGTCGCGGTCGCGTTGGTAGTAGAGCGGGATCACAGTTTCGCTCAACTCGCGGTACAAATCCTCGCCATCGCGGCGGTCATGGACGTCCATATTGCTATGGGTGCGGCCAGTGCCGATGCCGAAGCCGTTCATACCGTCGTAGGCTTCAGCCCACCAGCCGTCCAGGACGGACAGGTTGAGGCCGCCATTGAGGACAACCTTCTGTCCGCTGGTTCCCGACGCTTCGAGGGGCCGACGGGGGTTGTTGAGCCAGACATCGACGCCTTGGACCAAGTGTCGTCCGACGTTGATGTCGTAGTCCTCGATGAAGAGGAACTTTTCGGAGAACTGGGGGTCGCGCATCAGTTCCGCGATCTGCTGGAGGACACGCTTGCCGGGCTCGTCGCGCGGGTGGGCCTTGCCGGCAAACACAAACTGAACGGGGCGCTTGGGGTCGTTCACCATCTTCCCGAGGCGCTCGATGTCGGTCAGGATCAGGTTTGCGCGCTTGTAGGTGGCAAAACGGCGGGCAAAACCGATTGTCAGGGCATCGGGGCTAAGCACCTTGGCCAAGCGCTGGAGCTTTTCGGGCGATTCACCCCGCACCTTCGCTTGGGCAACGGCGCGGCGGCGGACAAAGTCCAGCATGCGGGCCTTGAGGCTCAAGTGCATTTCCCACAGTTCGGCATCGTCAATGTTTTCAATGCCTTCCCAAACGCGGGATTCGCCCGATTGGCGCTGCCAGTCCGCACCCAGATGCCGGTCGTACAACCGGACCATCTGCGGGGCGAGCCACGACGGGACGTGGACACCGTTGGTGATGTGGCCGATCGGCACTGCATCCTCGCGGACGCCGGGGTAGATTCCGGTCCACATGGCGCGCGAAACCTCGCCGTGGAGTGATGAGACGGCATTGGCGTGGCGGGAGAGCTTCAAGCCCAGCACGGTCATGCAGAATTCGTGGCGGTTGTTGGGATTCTCGCAGCCCAGGTTCATCAGCCGGTCGTGGGAGATGCCCAGACCATCGCGGAGCGGTCCCAAATGCTCCTCGATCAGATCGGCCCCGAACCGGTCGTGGCCGGCGGGGACTGGTGTGTGGGTGGTGAATACGACTTCGCGGGCGGTGATCGGGGCAGCCTGGTCGAAGGAAATACCCTCGTCGACCATGCGTGTCCGGATTGCTTCGAGCACGGCGAAGCCCGAGTGGCCCTCGTTCATGTGGTAGACGCCGGGGACGACGCCCATGGCGCGCAGGGCGCGGACGCCGCCGACACCGAGGAGCAGTTCCTGGCGGATGCGCACGCGACCATCGCCGCCGTATAGCTGGGAAGTCAGTTCCCGATCCTCGGGGGCGTTGCCCTCAACGTTGGAATCGAGCAGGAGCAGGTCGATCCGACCGATCTTGAGACGCCAAACCTTGGCCCGGATGGTGCCGCGGCGCGTATCGATGTGGATCATGACGGGTGCGCCGTTGGAGCCGATGGCGGGTTCCATGGGCAGGGAGTTGATGTCGGTGGGGAGGTAGTCCTCCACCTGCCAGCCACCCGGGTTGAGCCGTTGGCGGAAGTAGCCCTGTGCGTAAAACAGGCCGATGCCAATGAGCGGGATATCCAGATCCGAGGCGCTCTTGATGTGGTCGCCGGCGAGCACACCCAAGCCGCCGGAATAGACGGGGATGGATTCGTGGATGCCGAATTCGGCCGAGAAATAGGCCACCGGGCGCGGTCGGAGAACACCGGCGTGGGTTCCGCCCCATGTCCGCTCAGAACGGAGGTAGTCCTGAAGGCGGCGGTAGGCCGAGTTAATCCGGCTGTGGAGCATCAATTCGCCAGCACGCCGTTCGATGTCGGCAAGCGGCATCTGGGAGAGCATCGAAACCGGATTGTGGTTGGTTTGGCGGAACCGGACGGGATCGAGTTCGCGGAAGATGGAGGTGACTTCGTGGTCCCAGCTCCACCACAGGTTCCTAGCCAAGGCCCAAAGGCGTTCCTGGGTGGGGGCGATGAAGCGGGCCAGGGTGCGGGCCTCGCTGATGACGGGCGCAACTTCCGTGGCCGCCTCGGTCAGCATGCGAATTTCGCTGTTTTGGAAGACCCGCGCATCGGTTGTCTGGACGACGAGGACACCCTGGAGGACTCCACGGTCGATGACTGGAACTCCGAGGAAGGACTGGTAACCCTCTTCGCCAGTGCTTTCGAAGAACTTGTAGCGCGGGTGGGTGGAAACCTGCTGGACAGCAACAGGCTGGACGGTTTCAGCGACCAATCCAGTGAGGCCTTCATGGAGGCCGAGGCGGAGGGAGCCGATGCACTCGCGACGGAGTCCAACGGTGGCGGCGAGGACGAGGTTCGCCCGGTCCGCTTCCAGGAGGTAAGCCGAGCAGACCTCGGTTCCGAAACGTTTGGCGATCAGTGCCACAACGTTCATCAATGTGGCAGCCGGCTCCCCGCCTTCCTGGGTGAGTTCGGCCAACTCTTCAATTGTTAGAACGTGATTGTCGTCTGTGTAGGAATTTGCGAAAGCGCTCATCTAATCTTTCCAGTCGTTTCCAAGGGAATTGGTTCCGAGCTACCGGGTCGGAGCGCCTGCTCGCAGCTGGCGTAAAACTCCAGTGTACCAGGAGGGGGGGACGACACCATTA
>CAITMP010000870.1 GCA_903893525.1 uncultured Acidobacteriia bacterium
CACTTTCAATGGTGCGGTGCTTGGCGACGTTCGTGAAGTCCAGTTGCTCGCCGGAGTTGCCCAGGTTGCCCGAGATGGAGGAGAGATCGCCGGTGAGTTTGCGCTCGTCGGAACTCATGACCGCGGCCAGGCGCGCACCGGGGACGTTGCGCCAAGCCTGGGCGTGGGTGGTGCCCATAAAGCCGAGACCCAAGATTGCTACATTCATGTTCAATATTGAGGGTACACAAGGGCCGTTCCTGACGACCGCAGCGACCGGTGGGAAACTCGTAGAGGAGCAACGGATCCATGGACCACGGCAGGGTATTTCGAATGGCTTTCGCGAGTGTCTACCCGCACTACATCGCCAAGGCGGAGAGGAAGGGTCGGACGAAGGCGGAGGTGGATGCGGTCATCGGCTGGCTGACGGGCTATGACGAGGAGACTCTGCAGCGGCAGATCGAGAACAAGGTGGACTTTGAGACCTTCTTCACCCAGGCACCGCGGATGCATCCGAATGTGTCCAAGATTACCGGCTTGATCTGCGGGTACCGGGTGGAGGAGATCGAGGATCCGCTCATGCGGAAGATCCGCTATATGGACAAGTTGGTGGATGAATTGGCCAAGGGGCGGGCGATGGAGAAGATTTTGCGGCAGTGACGGGGGGGCGGCAGATCATGAAGTTTCCGAGGTTGCACAAGGGCCATTCTTGCCGTTGCTCAACGACGTGAACGCCACCCGAGTGCCCGTACGTGGTTGAAATTCAGCGCATCGTAGCCGGAAGAAGTCAAAGCGATGTACAAGTCAAGATCGGTGGTTACGACAAGAATCTTTCGGGCGCATACCGACTCGATGGAAGCATCCGCCAAGCCCAATCGAGAGTATGAACGATTGTCGACGAGCTGGAGTGCTGGATCGCGAAATTCATCAAGATCCTGTACTGTGCTGCGGAACAACTTGCGGACGCGCTCGAGCTCCGTACCAGTCAAATCCGTAAGGTCGCTTACCTGGCTGAGGATGTGTGGGGTAGCCACCAATTTTCCGCCGCACCACGCCACCAGCAACTCCAGAGTTTGTAGATCTTCGAGGTCGAAATTCTGAGTTCGCTTGAAGTTTGGAATGCGATTCGGATTGACCCGACCGACCATTAACAGGACGAGGAGATTGGTATCCAGAAGAACGCCGCGACCACGGTGATGCACCAATAGTTGCTCGGAATCCAGCATCTAGGATGCCAGGGCAGCAAAACTCTTGATTCTCATGGCGAGCACCTCCCCGCTGTCCTTCGCAACGGCAAAGACTTTGAACTCCCGATCCGCCAATGGATTGACCGGACCCATCATCTCCCTGAGATTGGCCCCCGCCGGTTTGGGGAAGAACGGGCTGCTCAGCGTCATCAACCAAATCGGGCGACCATCCAAAACGCCTGACTCGACCTCCTCAAGCCGGATGTCCCTAGTACGATCAGGGCCCAATGCTTCGGTGGCGAACGCAACTGCGCTGGCTACGGCGTCTTTGATTTCCATATCGTCGAAATACCACCCCCGTCGGAGGACTACACCCGTTTGGCGATGATCAGCGTGATGTCGTCGCTGGGCGGCGCACCGCCGGTGAACTCGTCCACAGCGGCGTTGACGGCCTTCACGATGTCGGCACACGGGGCGGACCGGTGTTTCAGGACCATCTCGGCAAGGCGCGGAACATCGAATTCATCACCAGCGGCGTTCGGGGCCTCGGTCACGCCGTCGGAATAGATGACCAGGATATCGCCGGGTCCCAGCTGCTGCTTGAATTCCTTGTACTGGATGGAGCCCAGGATGCCGAGAACGGGACCACCGCCCTGAATCTCCTCCCAGGTCCCATCCGCGCGTACGAGAATTGGAGGGTTGTGGCCCGCATTGCAGTAGGTGAGTTCGCCGGTTTCGCCTTCCAACACACAGAAGAAGAGGCTGATGAAGCGGTTCGAGGGGCAATTTGCCGCCGTGATCCGGTTCAAACGGGTCATTACGGCGGCGAGATCGCTCGGCTCCTCGATCAGAACCTGGACGCGCGCCTGCAAGCCCATCATCAAGAGCGAAGCCGGCATTCCCTTGCCGGAGACATCGCCCAGAACCATCCCGACACGGGAAGGAGGATACGGGAAGAAGTCGTAGTAGTCGCCACCGACGGTCCGGCAGGCGGCGTTATGGCCTGCCAGCTCGATTCCTTGGAGCTTGGGAGCTGCGCCGGGCAGAAAACGGCGCTGGATCTCGGCCGCCTGCTCCAGTTCGCGGGCCATCAGCTTCCGGGATTGCTCAATCTCGGCCAAGCGGGCATTTTCGATCCGGATCGCGGCAACGTTGGCCATCACGGTGAGCAAGTCGAGGTCGTCCTTGGTGAATTCCCGAAGCAGGGAGGGCGAATCGACGTAGATCAGGCCGATAATCCGGTCGTGGGCTTGGAGCGGGACAGCCATCAGCGTGCGAACCTGCTGCTCGACAATGCTGTGGCGGGAGCGGAAGGCGTCGTCTCGCGCCATGTCTCGAACCAGAATGGACTCGCCGCTGTTGAGGACGCGGTCGCGGACGGCGCTGGAAATGCGGAACCCCTCGCCGCGGTTGGCGCGGGCAACCAAATCGCCATCCTCGACGGTGAGCACGATCCCACGGTCCGCCTTGACGGCCTTGATGGAAAGATCGAGCATGTAGCGGAAGAGTTCCGGCAACGGACGGTCGCCGGAGAGCTCGTTGCCCGCTTGCACAAGGGCGGCGACCTGGTCGGAGAAGAAGCGGCTGCCAGCGACACCGCTCGACTCGTCGCGGCGGAACACGCCTTTCAGGTTGGTCACGACGGTGGAGGAACTGGTCTCCTCGGACTCGTCGCCATCGGGATCGAAAAGCATGATCGGCTTGGCGGCCTGAGTGCTGGTGCTGTCGAAGATCAGGACCAAGTGGCCCGCCATGACGCGGTCCCCTTGGCGCAGCAGCGTGGGGGCGGCGCAGTTGACCCCATTCAGCTTGGTGCCGTTCTTGCTCCCCAAGTCGCGGAGCTGCCACGTGTCGCCGCCCTTGGGCTCGATGACCAGGTGTTGGCGCGACAAACCGTTGTCGTCTGGAAAACAGATGTCTGCAGTGCTCGAACGACCGAGAGTAATGTTGCGGTCGATCAGCTGGATGACACGGCTGTTGCCATCGGGGGAGAGGATCTGGAGGTCCTTCATGGAGTTCCGTCTCGTCCTATGCTAGCGCTACGGCTGTCGCGGGACTAAGGTCCGACTCTTGGGGAACTCGCGGACGACTTGGCAGCGATCCGTTTCTCCCGCACCCGCCGGCATGGCCCGCGCTGCCCGTCCGACTCTTGGGGAACTCGCGGACGACTTGGCAGCGATCCGTTTCTCCCGCACCCGCCGGCATGGCCCGCGCTGCCCGTCCGCTCTTGGGTCCTGCCTGCTGGCGCGCCGGACATCCGGTTATAGCCGACTGAAAGTCGGCTGCGGCCAAGACTGACCGCCCCACAAACCAACGAGCGTTTACTGGACCACCGGGGTGACGGTCATACCGTTCACCAAGGTGAGGTCCGCGCTGGGCTGCGCAACCGCGTCGCCGTCGGAGAGACCCGAAGTTACCTCAACACGGAGGGCATCCGAGGCCCCGGTTTGGATGGCTCGCCAGCGTACGGAACCCGTTGCCCGGTCCAGCAGCCAGACGCCGGTGCCGTTTTCGCGCCGGACGGAGGATTTCGGAATCGTGAGTGCGTTTTCCACGACCTGGGTGAGAATGAAGGCGTTCACGTTGGTCCCTGGAGTCAGGCTGCGGCCCGGATTTTCAATGGTGCAAAGCACCTCGCCAACCTGCCTGGATCCCAGGGCAACCACCGACGACGGCACTTTGCCGACAGTTCCGGACCATTCCCTCGCGGCCAGGGCATCCCAGGTAATCCGCACGGGCTGGCCGAGTTTCAAGCGTCCGAGTTCGGGCTCGTCGACGAAGACCTTCACGGTGGACGGGTCCATTCTACCGACCGACGCAACCGCATCGCCGGGATTCAAATACGCCCCCTCGCGAATCGGCAATTCATAGAGAGTTCCTGCGAGCGGGGAACGGATGGCGTTTTGAGCGGTCCGGGCGCGCAGCAAGGACACGGCGGATTCGGCTTCTCGGAGCCGTGCGGCTGCAGCGTCCAAATCGCCCTTGGCCACCAGCGCCGGACGCTTGTTTTCGAGGCCGCGAAGCTGTGTATCCAAGTCCGCCACAACCTGGCCGGCCTGATCGGCCTCAAACTTGGTGGCCGCATTGGCCTTCACCAAGCGGTCCAGGGACTCCTTGTTCTTGAACGCCGAATCCCGCTGTTGCCGCAACCGGGCCAAGGCGGCATCGATTTCGGCTCTTTCAACGGGCCGGCCGCCAGCCTGCAGGGTACCCAACTCCGCGCGGAACTGGGCCACGCGGGCCTCGGCGGCAGCCAGGTCCTCCGCTTGTCCGGGCTGGCTCACCTCGGCCAAAACCTGCCCCTTCGCAACGGTGTCACCCAGTTTGACCGCGAGGCGGCGCACTGCGCCGGAAACCTCCGAATGGATTTCCACGAACTCGCTGGGTTCGACCTTGCCGTTGGTGGAGAGGGTATTGGCCATGCGACCGCGCTCCGCTTTGGCGAAGGTGACGGAAGGCGGGGTGCCGTTTTTCTTGTAGTACCAGCCAGCGGCCAGCAAGGCGGCGAACACAGCCAGCGCGAGGAATATCTTCTTCACTTTCCAGCCTTTCCATTTCCCGGGCACGCGCAGTGATCGAACAGTAACTGCCACTCCACCAACTGCACCCTCATGGCTAGATCCTCGTCGGCGCTCCCAGGTTTCCGCCGGGCGCTCTCACAGAAATCGATGAACTGGAACGGGTTCCATTCGACGCCTGTGTTGAAACCCAGCGCGGCGGCGTGTTTATGCAGCGCCGTAAAGATCGCGTGGTTGCCGACGCGCCGAAACCAATAAGCCGCATTCGATTCATCCGGTTCCTGGCGGTGCATAATGCCGTGCCAGAAACTTCCGTCGCGGGTTTCAAGATCCTGGGCGATGGAATGGGCCGTGTCCAAGGCGGAGAAATAAAGGTAGAGGCCAGCCATCGCCCCATCCGGCACACGCGAGTCGGGAAACATGTCACGGGATTTCCTTCCCTTGAGCGCCGCTACTGCCGCCGGGCAGGAAACTCCCGCGGGCGCGAGAGGCATCGGTCGAAGTCCGTCCCCATCCATTCCCAAGATTTTGGCCACAGACGGGCCGTAGGACGTCGCGCGAAAAGCCATTCAACTCCATTATCGGATGGAGCTACCTCCTACCAGGCTTCGCGATTGGCAATCTTCACGCGGAAAGGCGGCTTGGCCTTTTCCGCCTCCTCCATTTCGAAGGTCTGTTCCTTTTTGGAGGGCTCGTAGTCGCGCCAGAGCCATGCGAGGGATTCCGGCAGGTCCAAAGCTCCCTGCGCGATCGCGTGCATGCCTTCGCCAAAGCGGAAGTGGAAATCGTAGCCCTTCAATTTGAGCGAATTGGAGAGCATGATGTTGTTGAGCGGCCAACTGCCGAAGGCTGCCTCTTGATCGTCTGTGCCGTCGGAAAGCCACACACGCAGGTTCTTGCGGGGGTCGCGGCGCACTTTTTGGGAAACGATGTAGCCGCCGTCCAGATTTTTCTCGGGATGCCATTGCAGGGGGACGTAACTTCCGATGTGGGAGAGGACGCGGCTGAACTGGTCCGGAAAGTACCATGCGGCATCGAAGGCGCAGATCGCGCCGGAGGAGGCACCGGCAATAGCCCGGGAATAGGCGTCGTCCCGGAGCTTGTAGGTCTTTTCGACGTCGGGTAAAACCTCCTCCAGCAGGTATTTCGCATAGCGGTCCGAAACGGTGTCGTAGAGGATGCTGCGCATTCGCGTGCCGGTGGCTTCCCCGCCCTCGCCCGGTTGGATCAGCACATGGACCATCGGCGGAATGAGCTTTTTTGCCACCAAATTGTCGGTGACGATCTGCATGCGGAGGCGGAGCAGGTCCTGGTTGCCGACAATGGTTTCCCCGTCCTGCCAGACCATCAGGGGGGCACCGTTCTTGAGATCCGCGCCAGCGTTCACGTAAACCCAATAGTTCGAAGACATGCCCGGGTAGACCTTGCTCTGGAGCGTCTTCATGGCCGACAGGGTTCCGTTCTGCACGCCGGGCTGTGGGTAGGAGTCCGGATTGTAGCCCGCCACGTCATAAGTTCCGAGAGACTTCCCGGCAGCAAAATAGTTGTAGTTGTGGGTGGTCCCGAGGCGCAAGGTCATCAACCGGTACCAGAGCTTGGTTCCGGGAATATTGGTCATCGGGAGGGGTGGCTGGTGGTCGATGGCGACGGTGGCCGGGTCGGACGACTCGACAGCGAACAGGAAGTCCTGGCCCCAGACGAGCGCCCCGTCGCGTCCATGCAGGCCGGGGAGACCGCTGGACAGCAGATCCTTGAGGGCGGGCGAATTGGTTCTAGCGGCGTCGATGATCGCTTTCAATGGATGTGTCTGCGCACTGGCGGCTGCCGCGAGGCCTATCAGTATGGCGATTGTTTTCATGAAGTGTTGAACATATACTGCGGGCACCGTGCGAGTCAACGAACTTTTGTCGGGGGGGAAGCAGTTTGATTGCATTCTCCGGTGCCGATGAGTCGTAATAGCGGATGTGGGGCTTGAGTTTGCACAGGTTGTCCGGGACAACCAATCGATGGTGTTCAGTCTCGCGCTGAGAGCCCTGCGGGACCGCGCCGTGGCGGAGGAACTTGCGCAGGATGTGTTCCTGCAGCTGTATGGGCAAATGGATCGCATCGAGTCGGCGCAGCACGCAACGTGGTGGCTGAGGAGAACGACGAGCCACCGGGCCATCGACGAAATCCGGAAACGCCGCTTCCGGCCGATTGCCGGGCTGGAAAATGTTCCAGAGCCTGCGGAACGCGGGACTCAGCCGGACTTCTTCCTGGACGACCGTTTGCGGAAGTTGGTCGGGGCGCTGCCGGAAAAGGCACGGATGGTGGTGGTGCTCCGGTATCAGGAGGATTTGGATCCGATGGATATTGCGGAGATGCTTGAGATGCCCGTGGCGACCGTAAAGAGCCATCTGCACCGGTCGCTCGCGTTCCTGCGGGGGAAATTGGAAAAGGGGTTTCGGGTTTTGGAGGGTTTGGCGTGAGTTTCGAAGACGATTTGAGGAGCGCCCTGCGTCGGGAGGCGGCACCGGATGGCTTTGCCGAGCGGGTTATCGCTCTAGCCGGTTCCGGCGGGGCAAAACGGCCGATTCCGATCGCCCTGTGGCGTCGACCGCTGGTATGGGCACTGGCGGCGGGGTTGCTGGTGGCGGCGGCGATCCCCCCGGCCGCATCCGAATACCGTCGGCGGCGCGAGGAGCGTGCGATGGCGGCCAAACAGGAGTTGCTGCTGGCATTGACAGTTACGCGGGTCAAGCTACTGAAGGCACAGGACAAAATTCAAAGGACACAAAGGCGCGCACTATGAGGAAACTGATTCTACTGAGCGTTCTGGCACTGCCGTTGGCGGCCCAGGACACGTTTGATTTCTCGATGCTGGACAAACTGGGTGCGAACGCAACCAGCCGCAGCAACATCACGCTCGACGGCGACATGTTGAAACTTGCCTCCAGCGTTCTGGGAGGGAACAAGAATGACGGCGGGGACATCAAGGCTTTGGTCGACAGCCTGCACGGTATCTACATTCGGTCTTGGGAGTTCGACAAGGAGGGGCAGTACAACGAGGCGGATCTGGGTCCCCTACGGGACTACCTGAAACAGCACCGCTGGAGCAAGATTGTGGATGTGCATGAGAAGAAAGAGATATCGGAGATCTGGACGCTGCCGCAGGACAACAGCCGGATCGGTGGAATCGCGATCCTGTCTGCAGAGCCCAAGGAGGCAACCGTGGTCTACATCAACGGGTCGCTGAAGGCCGAGGATATCGCCAAGCTCAGCGGAACCATGGGAATTCCCGATATCAAGTCCATGCAGGAGGCCAAGAAGAAGCAGGCGGGCAAGGATAAAACCCCGAAGGACGACGAGGAGAACTAGGCGGAAGGGTGGGGAGGACAATGGGGATATGCACCCTGTGACAACCGTCCTCCTCGCCCTAACCCTGCTGCAACAGCCCCGCCGCCAACAGCAACGGCAGGCTGGTGGAAATGTGGATGCGGCAATCGAAGCCGTTGCGAGCTTTGACGGAGTCTTCAAGAATGCCTCGAAGAAATTCGTCGAAGTGCAAGTTTCCAGTGGAGATACGATGCGGATGTACATCACCCGCAGCACCAAATTTATCCAAGACGGGCATCCCGTGCCTCCCTCGGCGTTCCATGATGGGGACAAGGTGAAAGCCGAGGCGGAGCGCGATGCCCGGATGAATCTGATTGCCGTAAGAATCGAGGCGGCCAAGCCGGAGGGCCTCAATCCCGGCGAGTCCGCCCCCAAGAAGCCTTGAGCTAGTTTTCGATTGGAGTCTTTTCGGCGTGGTCTACAATCAACTGTTCGACCGGGCTTTTCCTTGGTTCCAGCTTCAGCCCAAGCTGTTCCTGGACTGCGGTGAACAGATTGGCGACAGGTTCCGCTTCGGGCTGGTGGCCTTCGCCGCCGGGACCGCCGACCGACATGGCCCTTCCGATTCCGACAGGCATCGGACCCATAATTCCCATGCCCCTGCTGCTATCGGGCTCGAACGTCAGCGTGAAGTCGTAATTGCCCGTGAGGCCTGTTTCATCAATCACGGCGCGGTCCAGTTGTTGCTCCAAAGTCTCGGCAAGTCGCGTCACGGTCCCGCCATTGGCTACCAGCCGCGCCCGGCCCGGCATCATCATCATGGCTATTCCGCCGCGACCCATCCCGGCTGGCATGGTGGGGAAGCCGTCGCGACCCATCTGCATCCGCTGGGGGTTCGGAACCTGCGGGGGAGCCTGGGGTTGGGCGCCTTCGGGAGCTGGAGTCAACGGAGCGGAAGGCTTGAGCTTGGAGCCGCCCTTGCCTAGAATCAGGGCATAGGCGGGCAGATCCTTCTTTTCGCGGTGGAGCGTCATTTTGAAGCGGTCGGCGATCAGATTTTGGAGCATGACCTCGAACTGGGCTTTGGTGGTGCCCACCGGAACCTTCGCGGAAACGTCGTACCGTTCGGAATCCATCCAAGCCGACCCCTGAACTTGGTAGCTCTTGACCCCGTAGGCCTTGGTCAACAGGACCCGTAGCGTCACATTTTCGCCTGTCAGGCGACCCGGATCGGGAGTACCGGGACCGCCGTTGAGCATGACACGGATCCGACCGTCTGTAATCGGGGCCGACGGTTTGACGGTGGCCACCTCGAACTCGGGCCGGTCGGCGGCGTGCGCCGAAAAGAGCCCAATTGAAAACAATAGAGCGATGCTGAAGGGAGTGCGAATATTCACTGGTGATTCCATCCTATCGGGATTGCGCAGTTGCGGGGTGGAAAGTTCCAAAAGTTCTTGGACGTCCCAAGTTCCACTTGCGGGACCGAAACATTATCCGGCCTTCCTGTTTCATACAAGCTTCACATCCATCTTGCCAGGATGTAACTGGATTGAGGTTACGGTGGGGCATGCGGATTTCCAGACGCCAAGCACTCCAACTCGCGGCGGGGGTGATTGCCCGCGCTTCCTCTGCATCTCCGGACGGGCCGGCCCAGCCAGCAACTGGCAATGAATTTGAATTGGACCGGATGATGACAACTGCGGCGGCACTGGATCGCCGGGAATCGGTACGGCGCGAGTATGTCGCCAGCGCCGTGATCACCCTTTTCGGTGTGCAGGTGTTCTCGAAGGGCGGCGTTGGAAACGGGAATATTCGGATCGAAGAGATCGGGCCGCAACAAGGTGGGACGGTGTCGATCGAGTTTGCAGCCGGCTCGCGGCCCGAGGGCGCGAAGGGTCTGAACCGATTGGGTTACATTCAGGAAGCGATCCTGGAGGATCAACCGGGCCAAGCTGCCGAGTGCGCCTACCTGGCGTTCATGACTGCCTCGGACGAGAAGAATGTGGAGCAAGCCCGAAAAGCCTTGGAGGCAGCCGGGAACATGCAGCGCTACAACGCGGCCCAGGGCTTCGGGCGTCCGGGCTCGTTCCAATCCCGCATCGACCGGCTGGCATTTTCCTCCAAATATAGCTTCCGGGACCTGCCAGCGCTCATCCCAATGGCACGCACGGAAATGGCGGCCCACGCCGCGGAGCCTCTGGACCACCAGCTAGACCAGGAAACCTCGCACCGGGCAACATTCCTGTACGTGGTCCGGCGCGCGCTATTGACGCCGGGGAGGACGTCGACGAGCCATCTGTTCTTCAACAGCAAGAGATACCAACTGGACACGGAGAAGGAATTCGACGCGGCGACTGGGGCGCATTTTGTCCAGAAGGGGATAGTCGATTCCTCCACCAATGTGGTGCGGCTCAGCGCTTGGTTGACCAATGAACAAACTGGCCACCGGACGCCATTCCACGTTTGGTACGAGAAGGGCCAGGAAAACCAGCCACCCCTTCGCTTCGACTACCAAGCCAGGTCCTTCCTGAAATTGGCCTTCGAGGCGCTACCGAAGCAGCCGAATACGGGCGGCGTGGCATCTGCATCGCTGCGGTAGGAGCCACGCTGGTATGACCGGCGGTCAGGGTGGATAGAATCATCTTGTTGTTGGTGACGCGTCGCGCCACCCAACGTACCTAATATGACCCCGCTCCATCGCACTCTTCTCGCATCTCTTCTCGCGTCACTTCTCGCATCCGTCCTCGCGATCTCCCTCTTCGGCCAAAAGCCCGCCGATACGAGGCTGTTGAGTACCGGCAGCGTGATTCCGGACGAGGGCTACTCGGACCAGCCCTACATCGTGAAAACTGCCGATGGGGCTTGGCTGTGCGTGATCACCACTGGGCCGGGAATTGAAGGGGCGGGTGGCCAGCACGTGGTCACGCGGCGGAGCCTCGATCAGGGTCGGACCTGGTCGGAACCAGTATCGGTGGAGCCCTCGACCGGGCCGGAGGCCTCGTACGCGGTGCTCATGCAGACGCCGTACGGCCGGGTGTATGTCTTCTACAACCACAATACAGACAACCTGCGCGAGGTCATCGGGGACAAACCAACCTATTCCGATGGCCTGAACCGGCGGGTGGACAGCCTGGGCCATTTCGTGTTCAAGTATTCGGACGACAACGGGCGCACTTGGTCTGCACAGCGCTATGAGATCCCCCAGCGGGATTTTGCAATCGACCGCAAGAACCCCTATGGCGGCAAGATCAAGTTCTTCTGGAATGTGGGCAAGGCGTTCACGTTGAACGGTGCCGGCTATGTCCC
>CAITMP010000871.1 GCA_903893525.1 uncultured Acidobacteriia bacterium
TGGAAGTCCTGATCGAAGGCCAGCCCGCGCGCCGCCTGAAGGCGGGGGAAGGCTTCGTCATCCCCAATGGTGCCAAGCACGACGCCCACAATGTAGGCACCGTGCCGGTGAAGTTGGCCGCCGTCTACTACGTGGAAAAGGGCAAACCGCTCGCCACCCCTGCTCCATGAGAATTGCGGGTTTACTGCTGCTGCTCGCCGTCCCCGCCTTGGCCCAGACATACGATCTGGTGATTGCCAACGGGCGCGTCATCGACCCCGAAACCAAGCTCGACGCCGTCCGCTCCGTCGGAATCTCCGGCGGCGTGGTGCGCGCCGTTTCGGCAGCTCCCCTCAAGGGTCGCCAGACCGTGGATGCCACCGGTATGGTGGTCTCCCCCGGCTTCATCGACCTCCACCAGCACGGCCAGGACTTCGAAGCCTACACCTTCCAGGCCCGCGACGGTGTCACCAGCAGCTTCGAGCTCGAAGTCGGAACCGCCGATGTTGCCGGCTGGTATGCGGCTCGCCAAGGCAAGTCGGCCATCAACCACGGCGTCTCGATTGGCCACATCCAAGTCCGCATGAAGGTGATGGGCGACCCGGCCGACTTCGTGCCCTCAGGCCCCGGTGCCTACAAGGCCGCCACCGAGGAGCAGATTTCCGAAATGCGCCGCCTGATGGAAAAGGGCTTCCGCGAGGGTGCCGTCGCCGGCGGCCTCGGCCCCACCTATACCCCCGCCGCAACGCGCTGGGAAATTCTCGAGATGTTCCGCGTCGCCGCCCGGTTTGGCGCATCCAGCCACATCCACCTGCGTCGACTTTCAGACGCTGACGAGCCCGAAATCGGTATCCAGGAGGCCCTTGCCGACGCTGCCATCACCGGCGCACCGCTCCATGTGGTCCACATCAATTCCTCTTCCCTCGACCACGCCCCGCACCTGCTCAAGATGATTGCCGAAGCCCGGGCCCGCGGTCTCGACGTCACCACCGAAATGTATCCCTACGTCGCAGGCCAGACCCGTCTCGATTCCGCCCGTTTCGATTCATGGGTCAACCGCCCCGAAGGCGACTACCACAATCTCCAGTGGGTCGCCACCGGCGAACGTCTGACCAAGGAAAGTTTCGACCGCTACCGCAAGCAAGGCGGCTTGGTGATCCAGTTCAGCAACACCGAGGCCATGTTGGAGGCGATTCTGCGCGACCCCCTCGCCATGATCGCCAGCGACGGCTTCGGCTTCGAGGCAGGCAATGCCCACCCCCGATCCGCCGGAACCTTTTCGCGCATCCTGGGTGTCTATGTCCGCGACCGCAAGGTTTTGGATCTCAACGACGCCATCAACCGGATGACACTCATGCCCGCGCGCCGATTGGAAAATCGTGTGCAGGAGATGAAGCGCAAAGGGCGGCTGCAGGTTGGCTCGGACGCCGATATTACGGTTTTCGATCCCGCCAAGGTGCGCGACCGGTCGACCTACGAAAACGGCAAACAGGCCTCCGAAGGCATCCGCGACGTGCTGGTCGGCGGTGTCTTCGTCGTTCGCGGCGGAGCGCTTGTCCCGGCGTCAACCCCCGGACGCGCGATCCGCGCCAAGGTCGAATAGCCACCTACTTCCTGGGCTCCGCCGGTGGCCGCCGATACACCGTTGTGAAACTTTCCTTGGTGGAACTGAAACTCACGCCCGACGACGATGAAGTTCCAGGAACCGGCACCCCGCCCGGCGGATGTGGCGTGTAGTCGGGCTCTGTCGTCTTGACGGTGGTTTCCGTCTTCATCCGCTTGGCGTTCTTGGGTGCCGCCGGACGCGAATCAATCCGGTCGATGTCAGCCTTGGCGATCAACGATTGCCCTTTCTTGTCCACAATCAGGATGCGCTCCCCGTTTGCCTCGTCGAAACTGGCGCTGACAGGCTCGGCCACGCCCTTCTTATAGATCTTGAGTTCCGACCCCGATTTCAGCGCTACTACCTTGTCCCACGGATCGTCCGCAGCAAATAATCCGGAGACCAGCAATGCCATCACGGCGATTCTGCAAATCATGGAATCCAGCATACTGCAGTTCTGCCGCACCCGGTCAGACCTAAACCGACAGATACCCCAGCTTGCCGGTACTGTCCCCAAACTTCTCCGCTGGGACCCCCATATGGTCCAGCAGACTGACATACAAATTCGTGAGCGGAGTCCCTTCGGGATACACCACATGCCGTCCGCCCTTCAATTTCCCGTTCCCCTTGCCCATCAGCACGGTCGGCACATTTTCATGCTGGTGCCGGTTGGGATCGCAGAGGCCGCCGCCGTAAACCAGCATCGAGTGGTCGAACAAACTCCCGTCGCCATCCTGTGTCGCCTTCATCTTCTCGATGTAATAGGCATACAGCTGCACGTGGAACTCGTTGATCTTGGCCACCTTCTCCAGGAAATCCTCCCGGTTCTGGTGGTGCGTGATCGGATGGTGCGGGTCGGGAACCCCGATCTCCCCGTATGTCCGCACGCTGCCCTCGCGCCCGATCATGAACGTCGACACCCGCGTCAAATCCGCTTGGAAGGCCAGAATCTGCAGGTCGAACATCAACTTCGCATATTCGGCGAACTCAACCGGCACGCCGGCCGGCGATTCCATGCCGGGGACAAATTTCCGCTGGTCCGTCTCCGACATCTGGATACGCCGCTCCACTTCGCGCACACCCGTCAGATACTCGTCCAGTTTGCGCCGATCGGCCGGACCCACTTCGCCCATCAACTGCCTGCTGCGCTCGCCGACCACGTCCAAAATGCTCGTTCGGAGCAGATTCCGGCGCGCCTTCGTGGCCGCGTCCACTTTCAAATTGTCGGTTCCGAACAACCGCTCGAAAACCACGCGCGGATTGGTCTCCGGCGGCATCGGCATGGTCGGATTGCGCCACGAAATGCTGTTCGTATAGGCGCAACTGAATCCCGAATCGCAATTGCCGACCGTGCGCGAGTCCTCGCAGCCCAGTTCCAAGGAGGTCAAACGCGTCTTCTGCCCCTGCGCCGCAATTTGGTCCGCCGACACGCCGCCGTGGATATCGGCTCCAATCGTCTTCTTGCAGTGCACGCCGGTGAGGTACGAGGCCCCGGCCCGCGCATGGTCCCCGCCGCCATCGCCCAGCGCATTGCCGTTGTGGATGTCGAGGCCGGTCAACACCAGCATGTCCTCGCGGTGCTTTTCGAGCGGCTTCAGAATCCGGCTCAATTGATACGACGAACCTTCCCCCACCGGCCGCCAGTGCGCGTAGTTGACGCCGTTCGGGATGTACGTGAAGGCAAGCCGGGTGGGAGCGGTCGACGCCGGGTTGGTGGTCGCGCCAAACGCCGGAACCATGGCATCCAACAGCGGCAGCGCCAACGTGGTGCCGAAACCCCGTAGAATCGAACGGCGGGAAAGCTGCTTCTTCATGACAATCATTGCGATTTACTCCGGCGCTGCTGGAACGGCAGGCTCTCGACGATACCCGTTACCAGTGTAGAAAATTTATAGTCCCCAGCCGCCAGTTTCCCCGTGATTTGTTGCACGGCAGGGCGGTCGAAGCGCTCCAACCCGCGACCCAAGGCGTAAGTCAGCATCTTTTCGGTGATGGCGGACGCAAATGCATCCTTGTTTTGCAGCAGGATTGCCTTGAGCTGGTCGGAACCTTGGAACGTGCGGCCATCCGGCAGCACTCCCGACGAATCAATCGGGAACTGGCCGTCCTTGTCGCGCCATTCCCCAATCGCATTGAAGTTCTCCAGTCCAAAACCCAGCGGATCCATCTTGGAATGGCACGACGCGCACAATGCGTTTGCCCGGTGCGCCTCCATCACCTGGCGCAACGAGGCCGACGTCCCGGCCTTGGTCTCCTCCAGCGGCGGCACATTTGGCGGAGGTGGCGGAGGCGGGGCGTTCAACAAGTTCTCCAGTACCCACTTGCCACGCAACACGGGCGACGTCCGCGTGGCATAGCTTGAAACCGTCAGAACGCTCGCCTGGGTCAGAATGCCGCCCCGACGGGTTCCCGTCAGGTCCACCTTGCGGAATTCCGGGCCCTCGACACCCTTGATCCCGTAGAATTCCGCCAAGCGCTGGTTCAGGAACGTATACTTGGCATTCAGCAGGTCCAGCACCGGCCGGTCCTCCCGCATCATGTTTTGCAGAAAGAGCTCGGACTCCTTCCGCATGGAAATCCGAAGGTATTCCTCGAACTGCGGAAACTTGTCCCGGTCCGGAACTGCCGATTCGAGCCTGCGCAATTCCAGCCACTGTCCCGCGAAGTTGTCCACCAGCGCATTCGCCTTCGGGTCCCGCAGCATGCGTCGGACCTGCCCGGCGAGCACTCCGGGCACCCGCAGCCGACCCTGCTCCGCAACCCGTAGCAGTTCCTCGTCGGGCAGGGACGACCACAGGAAATACGATAGGCGCGTTGCCAGCTCATGCTGGCTGACCGGGCTCGACGATGTCTTGGCAGCGCCGTCGTGCTCAATCCGAAAAAGAAAATCCGGGGCCACCAGTATGGCTTGCACCGCTGTTGCTACGCCGTCGTTGTACGATCCCCCCTGGCTCCGGGCCAGCGCCGCCAGTTTCAAATACGGTTCCAGTTCCGAAGGCCCAACCGGACGCCGGAACGCCCGCCGCGCAATGTTCCCGATATTGACGCGGTCGCACCCGGCCGTGTGCCGTCCATCCAAATGCCCGCACGCAAACACATGCTTCAGGCTCTCCGCCGAGGGTCCCTTCGCCGGATCGTACGGCCCCATCACCTCCATGTAATGGATATAGGCGCGGTTGGCCGGTGCCCGCAGCAGCGCGATCTTCAGTTGGGCTTCCTTCCGCAGCTTCGCGGCCTCTTCGGGCGTCGCTCCGGGCGGAATCTTCAGGAACCGCGAAATATCCGGAACCGGCGGCTCGGGCTTGCCGGAAGGATTCGGCCCCCCGTAGCTCTTCGGCAGCCCCTCGTAAATATGCAGGACCGTTCCCGCCAGCCAGTGCTCGCCCGCCGGAATCCGCATCCGGAATTCCCGCGCCATGCCGAACAGGTCCAGCGTGTTGCCCTCCTGCGGCGCGTCCACGTCCAAAGTCCGCACCAGCTTGCCGTCCAGCCAGACCCCCATCTCGATATTCGCCGATCCCGTCGGACGCCGCCCCTCCGGCACAATCCGGATCAAATACTCCGCATCCACCGGAAACCGGTGCATCCAGTGCAGCGACTGCGGCATGCTCAATCCCGTCCGGTCGTACTCGAATTCCGGCTTCTGGGAGAGTTCGTATTCCCGATACGGCGGCTGGTAGCGCTCCACCAGCGGCTTCGATACCGGCACGCCGAAGAGCGCGGTCTGCGACACCTTCTCCGCTGCCACCATGTACTTTTCCATCAGCACCGGCGAGAGCGACAGCGTATCGGCAATGTTGTCGAACCCGAACACGGAATCATCCTGCGGAAAATCGTCGGCCGGGCGGAAATCCACCCCCAGCAGGTCGCGGATCGAGTTGTTGTACTCGGCCCGGTTCAGGCGGCGCGCGGTGATGCGGCCGGGATCGGGCTTGGCCATCCGGTCCTCGCGCGCAAACTCGGTTTCAATCCATTTCGCGACGGCGTTGATCTGCATCTGATCCGGGCGGGGCAGGCCCTTCGGCGGCATTTCGCCCGTGCGCACCCTCTGCAGGATCTTTGACCACTCGGGATTCGCATTCGCCACCGATTCGACCGCCTTGAATGCGGTCACATCCAGATCCGCAGTCTTCAGCTTCGAATTGTGGCAGGCAACGCAATGTTTCGCCAGAAACGGCTGAACGGTCTTGTCGAAGTCGGCTTGGGTCGGCACCGCAGCGGCACCGAGGAGGCCCGGAAAGGCCAATATTGCCGGGATGAAATAGGACGGACGCATGCGGAGGCTAGTCCGATTATATGGCGGGAGTCGGGCTTGGTGATAAATCATCGCACCCGGCCTGCAGCGCTTCTTGCAAACCTACAATTTCGCCCCGCAGTTGGGGAACAAGCACGGATGCCACTTGCCAAGCCAGCTCCAAGTCGAGCTCGCCGTATCCGTGTACCACTCGATGGCGAAAAGCGATGATTCGCCTCCAAGGAATGTGTGGGTTCTCCTTCTGCACGGAATCGGAAACTTGGTTGGCCGCTTCCCCGATAATTGTTACGGCGTGCAGAATCGCGTAGCGGGTCGTCTTGTTTCGTCTGAAAGACGCCAAGTCAACGGAGGCACAGAACGCTTGAATGTCATCCGCCGCGGGGATAATGTCCAGCAGCAGGTCCTGATCACGCGACATACAGTTGAATGGCGTCCCGCAAGGCCTCGCGCCGCACGTTCGGTTTGAGGAGCGCCTTCCGGTTTAGATCGACCTTCCGTCCAAGAAGGCGTTCCAGATCCTCTTCCAAGTCGAACCATCCCAAGCCAGGATGGAAGCCTGCATCGAATTCGACAAAGAGATCGACATCCGAGTTCGGGCGGGCATCTCCCCGGGCCGAGGATCCGAACATTGCCATCTCCCGCACCCTGTACTTTCGACAGATCTCGGCGAACTCCGCAAGTGGTAAGGTCTCAGCAAGCATCGCGCTATCCAATCTCAGAATAGAATAAAATTCACCCTACTTCGAAACCTCCGTTACCTTCCCCTTTTTGAAAGACACCCGAATATTCCGCTTGCACGCCCGGCATGCCGAATAGCTCAGGCCCTTTTCCGGTTCCGCGAACACATTCACAGGCACGATCTCCCCGCACCACGGGCACACAACGTTTTCTATCGCCATACTGCTCCGATTCTAGCGGACCGGCCCGCAGTCCAACCGCGCAAGAATGCTACAACTCCAATATGCGCGCAACCACGCCCTCCCTACTGGCCTTCGTCCTCGCCAGCGGTCTATCCGAACAGACCACCCCACCGCAGCCCCTCACCCAGCTGCCCTATACGCCGAGCCTGAACACCCAGTTCATGGACACCTCCGTCCAAGCCTGCGACAACTTCTATAAGTACGCCTGCGGAAACTGGATCAAGCAAAACCCAATCCCGGACGACCAGTCCTCCTGGGACGTCTACAAAAAGCTTGGCAGCGAAAACCAGCTCTATCTTTGGGGCCTCCTGCTGGAAGCCGCCAATACTGATAAACCCCGCTCCGCCAACACGCAGAAGATCGGCGACATGTTCAGCTCCTGCATGGACGAATCGGCGGCGGAAAAATTGGGGGCCACCCCCCTCCAAGCGTCCCTCGCACGCATCAACGCCCTCCGCGGCTTGGCGCAACTGCCCGCACTTCTCGCCGTCGAACA
>CAITMP010000872.1 GCA_903893525.1 uncultured Acidobacteriia bacterium
AGGTGATCGGCACGACAACGGCGGGTGTCTTTTCGAATGCGGGGTAGCAAGGAACTCCGTCGCTTTTTCCTGCCCGGTGGTGCACTTTCGGCGGCCCACCCAGCCTTCGAGTCCCGTCCAGGCCAGCTGGAAATGGCGGTGGCGGTCGAAGAGGCTCTAACCGAACGGCGGAAATTGATCGTCGAGGCGGGCACAGGCACCGGCAAGACCCTCGCCTACCTGGTTCCCGCGTTGCTCTCGGAACGCCGCGTCGTGGTTTCCACCGGTACCAAGGCCCTGCAGGAACAGCTGTTCTTCCGCGACATCCCCTTCCTCGAAAAGGTCTTCGGCCGCGAACTCAAAGTCTGCTACATGAAGGGCCGCAGTAACTACGCCTGCCGCCAAAAGATTTACGAGGCCGAGAACGTTCCCGTCCTGACCGGGTTGGAGGAGGTTGCCGACTTCCAGATCATCCGCGATTGGGAACAGACCACCGAGCACGGCGACCGCGCCGAGATCCGCACATTGCCCGAGGAGAGCAGCGCCTGGGCCAAGATCGACGCCCGCTCCGAACTCTGCGCCGGGGCCAAATGCCCCCAGCATGAGCGCTGCTTCATCACCCTGATGCACCAGCGGGCGGTGGAAGCCGACATCATTATCGTCAACCACCACCTCTTTTTCGCCGACCTGGCCGTCCGACGCGAGGAAATGGGCCAGATCCTGCCCGACTACAACGCCGTTGTATTCGACGAGGCGCACGAAATCGAGGACGTCGCCGGGCAATACTTCGGCTTCGCCGTCAGCACATTCCGCGTCCAAGAGTTGCGCCGGGACGTGGCCGTGCTCTCCCGGGCCCGCAAGTTCGGCTCCGAGGAACTGGACCGGATCCTGATCCGGCTGGAGGAAATCGCCCTCGCCTTCTTTGGCGGCCTGCCCGGCGGCGATGGGCGTGCGAGTTTTACAGGCCGCGACGAGTTTCTTCGCGACAACGAGGAGCTGTACCGCGATTTCGTGGCATCATTCGACCTCCTGATGCAGCACCTCAAGCTGATCCCGGACGCTCCGCAGGATGTGATCCCGCTATTCCGCAGGGCGCAGGAACTGCGGGGCGCGCTGGAATTTTTGATTGAGGGGGCCAATCCCGAATTCGTCCACTGGATTGAGAGACGCGGGCGAGGCGGCGTTTTTCTCCAGGCAACGCCCATCGATGTCGCCAATCTCCTGCGCCAGCACCTGTGGGACAAGGTCGATTCCGCCGTGCTCACGTCGGCGACGCTGGCTGTGTCGGGAGGTTTCGAATACGCGCAAGCCCGTGTGGGGCTCGACAACGCGCGGACCTTGGTCGTACCCAGCCACTTCGACTACCAGAAACAGGCGTTGCTGTACATCCCCAACCACTTGCCGGGGCCGTCGAGTCCGGCCTGGGTCGACGCCGCGTCGCGCGAAATTGTGAAGATTCTGTCGGCCAGCCGGGGCAGGGCGTTCGTCCTATTCACCAGCTACCAGCAGATGCGCCTGGTGCACGACCGGGTGGCGTTCGAGCTGGATTTTCCGATGCTGATGCAAGGCTCCATGCCACGCACCGCACTGTTGGATGAATTCCGGTCGACTCCGGGATCCGTCCTGTTCGCGACCTCGTCGTTCTGGCAAGGTGTGGATGTTCCGGGCGACGGGCTGAGCTGCGTGATTATCGACAAGCTGCCGTTCGCCGTGCCGAACGATCCCGTGGTGGAGGCTCGTATCCGCAATGTGCGGCTGGCCGGGGGGAATCCTTTCTACGACTACCAGATTCCACAAGCCGCCATCGCGCTGAAGCAGGGCTTCGGCCGTCTGATCCGCACCGCCACAGACCGGGGCGTGCTGGTCCTATTGGACAACCGCATCACCCAGCAGCGCTACGGACAGGTGTTCTTCGACAGTCTGCCCGATTATGGGTTCACGATGAAGATTGAGGACGTGGAGGAGTTTTTCGGGGCATCGTGAGGGTTTTCCACCCCGAACCATTGTGGTGTTTCGCCATCCACACAATCTGTCCCACATGGTAGGCGCAGTGCGCCACGCTGCGTCCGATGGCTTGGAGCACGGTGTGCGCCTCACCTCGAATGGTGACCACCCGGCCCAGGTCAGCGTCGGTCAGTCCTGCCATGGTGTCGAATGTGGCCTGCCAGCCGGCCTCCCAAGCCGCCAGCAGCTCTCCGCGCGATACCGCCCGCTCCTCGAATTCGGCATCGCGGTTCCGCCATGGTTTCTCGCCGTCGGAGGTCAGGAAG
>CAITMP010000873.1 GCA_903893525.1 uncultured Acidobacteriia bacterium
CCACGGGGTCGCAGGGGAACACTGGCGTGACCGGTTCCACGGGGTCGCAGGGGAACACTGGCGTGACCGGTTCCACGGGGTCGCAGGGGAACACTGGCGTTACCGGTTCCACGGGATCGCAGGGGAACACGGGCGCGACCGGCTCCACTGGATCGCAGGGAAACACAGGCGCGACCGGTTCCACGGGATCGCAGGGGAACACGGGCGCGACCGGTTCCACCGGATCACAGGGGAACACGGGTGTAACCGGTTTCACCGGATCGCAGGGAAACACGGGCGTGACCGGTTCCACCGGGTCGCAGGGAAACACGGGTGTGACCGGTTCCACCGGGTCGCAGGGAAACACCGGCGCGACCGGCTCGCAAGGTAATACCGGTCCTTCCGGCTTCAATGGTGCCACGGGTGCTACCGGTTCTGGATTTACATTCCGGGGCCAATGGACCTCGGACATACCCTATGGACTCAACGATGTCGTCCAGTGGGCTGGGGCATCATACGTGAGCAGCATTTCGAACAATGTCGGCATCACACCTGACGATATCGTCGTTGTCGGGGTCACCAAGAGACTGAGTCCGCGCAATACCGGTGCCCCTTACTGGGACCTCATGGCCGCATCCGGTGTCTCAGGCACAACAGGCCCGACAGGAGGGGATGGCCAGCCCGGTGCAACCGGCCCTCAAGGCCCAATCGGCACCACGGGAGCCACCGGCCCCGTAGGCCCAAATGGTGCCACAGGATACACCGGCCCCACAGGATACACCGGCGCCACAGGATACACCGGTGCCACGGGCTACACCGGTGCCACGGGATACACCGGTGCCACGGGATACACCGGTGCCACGGGATACACCGGTGCCACGGGATACACCGGTGCCACGGGATACACTGGCCCTCAGGGCCCCGCGGGCAATACCGGAAGTACCGGAGCCACAGGTGCAGTCGGCGTCCAGTACCAAGGCACTTGGTCAGAGACGCGAGCCTACGTAGCCAACGACGTCGTCACCTTCTACGGCTCCCTCTACCTCGCCAATAACGCCACCACCGCGACATCGCCCCTGTCGAAGGGATCTCCCTGGAGCCTCCTCGTGTCGGCCGGATCCAACGGTTCCACGGGCGCAACCGGCGCAACCGGCACCGCCATTAACGGTACCAATGGATCGACCGGCCCAACCGGAGCTACTGGCGCTACCGGAGCCACCGGCGCAACCGGAACCGGGTTCACCTACCTCGGCCGCTGGTCCTCCACCACAACCTACAAGCTCAACGACGTCGTCCTTGCCGACGGCACCTCCTACGTCAGCATCGCAGCCACAAATATCGGCCACGAGCCACCCAGTCCCACCTACTGGAGCATCTTCGCCAGCCAGGGCAGCATCGGCCCGACCGGTGCTATTGGCAGCACCGGCGCGCAGGGCAACACCGGCCAAACTGGTCCGTCCGGAACGAATGGAGCAAATGGCGCGAACGGCTTCACTGGCTCAACCGGTGCCACAGGGCCAACAGGCGCGGCCGGCACCGCAGGCTCCAGCTCCGGCTGTCCCGGCACACAACTTGCACTGGCTCAATGCTGGGCCCAGACCAACTACGCCATCGGAACCACCCCGTTGGGCGTCATCTCCGACGGTGCCAACATCTGGGTTGCGAATTCCGGCGACAACAATGTCGCCAAGTTCTCCATCGCCGGCGGCTACAGCACCGCCGTCTACAGCGTGGGCTCGGGCCCGGCGGCGCTGGCTTTCGACGGTACGAATATCTGGGTCGCCAACCAATACAGCAACACCGTCACCAAGCTTCTCGCCTCTACCGGCGCGACCATCGGAACCTATTCCGTCGGTACCACTCCGGTCGCCTTGGCTTTCGACGGCACGAACATCTGGGTTGCGAATTCCGGCAGTAACAACGTCACCAAATTGCTCGCCTCCACGGGTGCCGTTGTTGGAACTTACACGGTGGGTACCAAGCCCAGTGGCCTCGTCATCTCCGGTGCCACTATCTGGGTTTCCAACCAAGGCAGCAATACTGTCACTCAGCTCCTGGTCCCCACCGGTGCTGTCCTTGGTACCTACAACGTGGGCAATTCACCGGTTGGTTTGGCTTTTGACGGTACATATATTTGGGTGGCGAACCTTTACGGCCAGAGCCTCACCAAGCTTTTTGCCGCTACCGGAAGCCTTGCCGCGACATATACCCTTGTGGCGAATCCGTATAACATTGCCTTCGATGGCACCAACATGTGGGTTACCCACGTGAACAGCACCGTGATCTACAAGGTGTCTGCTTCCACAGGCGCCACGTTGGCAAATTACACCCTCGGCAACAACCCGACCGGCGTCTTCTTTGACGGCACCGCCATCTGGGCCACCAGCCAAGGCTCTGGACTCCTCAGCCGCATCAGCCTGCCCCCGGGCAGCAACGGAGCCGCCGGAGCCCAGGGTGCGACCGGTGCCGCAGGAAACAATGGAACAAACGGTGCCACCGGAGCCACAGGAGCCACAGGTAACAATGGGTCCACCGGCGCGGCTGGCCCGGTAGGCCCAACCGGCCCAGCCGCCGCCAGCTCGGGACTCGTGTTCGTCTACGATCAAAATGTCTCCGCCAGCGCGACCACCTACGTGGCTCTCGGGGGCTCTGTCGCCGGCAGCACGAATTACGCTGCGGCGGAGACGTTGATACCAGTTAGCTGCTCCTTCCAGGCGCTTTACGTGAGGGCTACGTGCACATCGAGTTGCGGCACCCAGGACGCCATCACCGCGACGCTTGTCAAGAACGGCACGGATTCGGCTCTATCGGCCTCGCTCTCCACCAGCACCACAGCCAACACCGTTGCTGTCACGGCGGCAAACATATCGCAATCCGTGTCTTTCTCCGCCGGCGACACCGCTGCCCTGAAAATAACGCAGGGCAGCACGACCCCCGTCGTCCGCCTTACAATAACCACCTTCTGCAAGTAGGGCGCCGTGCCATGCCCCTCGCCGCCTTTCTATCGGCCGACAGCCCCCGAAATCTGCACCAGCCCCCTTGGGGCCACTGCCCGCCCCGCCAACATCGCAGCACTGGGCACACCCGTCCGCACAAACGACTTCTCGCAATCCGCCGACGAGGGTCCGTACATGTTCCCCTCCATGTACGCCAGTCCCGGGCACCGTGTACAGGATCCCGCATGCCCGCACCCCGAGCACGTCGTCAAATCCTTCACCTGGATCGCCCGCACCTCCCGCATCCGCGCCGAATTCCGCCAAATCTCCTCGAACGCCGCCTCCCGAACGTTCCCGCACACCACCGGAAACTGAACGCACGGATAAATATCCCCATGCGGCGATACGTAGCACGACGTGTGGCCCGCCGAGCAAGGCGTCTCCTCCATCACCCCGTCATCCACAGGAGCCGACGGCGACAGGAACTTCCCCACATCGCCCACCAGCGTCGAATCCCGGAACACCTCCCCCAGCCGGGCTTGATCGACGTTCAGGGTCAAAATCGACCGGTCCCCGTTCAAGTGCGGCGTAATCGTCGGGTCCATCGTGAACTCCGCCCCCAACTCCCGCGCCAGAGCCTGCACACCCGGATAATCCCCGGCGTTTCCTGTCATCAGGACACACGCGATCACCGTCCGGACTCCCTGCTCCCTTAGCATCCGCAGTGCCGCCACAGACCGCACTAGCGACCCCGGCACCTTCGTGATCGCATCATGCACCTCAGCCCGGTGGGAATAGATGCTGACCTGCACCTGGTGCACGCCCAGATCGCGAATCCACTCCGCATCCCGCTCCCGGATCAAAATGGCATTCGTCTTCAGCTTGATGTCGAAGGCCCGCGACCGCGCATGCGCCACAATCTCCCGCAAATCCTTCCGCAGGAAGATTTCCCCGCCGCTCAGCGTCAGGAAGAACACCCCCGAATCCGCCATCTGGTCCAGCAACCCGCGCAGTTCCGCCAAGGTCAACTCCGCCGGATCGTCATGGTCCAAATAGCAGTGGATGCACCGCTCATTGCACCGCCAGGTCAGGTCGATGTGCACTCCAAGCGGCACGCCTAGCGCCGCCGCCCGCGCTGCCAACTGTTCCATCAGCGCCATCGTCTAGTCCCCAATTTCCGGCGCTTCAGCCAAAATCAGAATCCCGTGCGCCGCCAGCGCCGACGCAAACTCCAACGCCTCCGCCATCGCGTCTTCCGGCTCGACCTCGAATTCGCCGCACACATCCGACTCCACAATTTCCCGCAGCGACCGTCTTCCGTCCGCCGCCCGCCAGATCACCGCCGCCGTCGCGTTGAGACTGAACAACGACGAATCCTCGGGATTCATCACAATCGCCTCGCCGCCCAGCACACGGAATGCCGCGTTCGCAGCCCTTTTTGGATAGACTTCGTTCATCGGATCAAGCTCCACACCCGCACGTCCGGCGCAAAAGACAACTCCCCAACTTCCACCGAGCCCACCAACCGATCCGCCAATGCAAAGACATTCGCCACCAGCACCGGGTCATGCGCAAAGAACAGAGTGTTTTTCAGAATCAATCGAAGTGCCTCCGACGGCGATAAGGTGTCTATTCGATTCTCCCCCGCCTGGCGCAAAAAGTACAGCGCGGCCAGCGGCGCAACGATGTTCTCCCCCGGTTGCGCCAACTCCCCCGCAAACGGAGTCCCCCAAGCCTCGAAACCGTCGCCCGCCGCCCGCAAATACGAAATCTCATCCGTCAACAACCGCACCCCTGCCGGAGCCAGCCTTGCCATCGTGGTTTTCCCCGCGCCCGACGGTCCGGAGAACACAAATCCGCGCCCGTTCCGCACCGCGCTGGCTCCATGCAGCAGCAGTCCGCTGCTTGTCCGGGCCAACTCCAGCGAATGGATGATCCGCAGCACCGAATCCAGGCTATACCTGTTCGGATGCAACCGCACCACGCCCTTGCCCGCACCCGGATCCCATTCGGCCCGAAAATCTCCGCGCTGCAGAATCCACAACCCGGCCTCCAGTCGGACCTCCAACTCCGCGTCCGAGCCCTCGGCGGGAGGGGGCAGCGGTTCAACCACCAATTCCAACGCCCCATCGGTAACATCTTCCACAAAACCCGCATAGTGCCGACGCAGCTCATGCAGAAACCGCGCATCGGGACACTCCACCCGCACCGCCATCCCGCCGACGCCGATGCAAACGCTCATTCCATCACCCCCAGTACACGTTCGGCCTCGGTCGGCGGGTCGCAGTGGCGATGGTTGTCCCCGCGCGTCACCAGCGAATCGATGCGTTTTTCCACCACCCTGTGCAGCCGGACACCATCCGGAACCCGCACCAGAACCACATCCCCCACCGCAACCTCCTCAAAGCCCGCTCGCCGGATCCTCACCTCCGCATTGGGACGAATCGTAGGGAGCATGCTGCTCCCGACTGCCCGGAAAACCAATTTCCCCGAACGCTCCAAACACTCCAATGCAACCTCCAGGGCTGCTGCATGCTTCTCGCTCGGAATCACCAGCCTGATTGTAGCGGGAGAGCCTCGCGCGGCATCTCGGAAAGGTCTAAGTTCCAGTACCGGCAGTCCGCCCGAAGGCTCGCCCAAGCGGGTTTTCGCAGTTACAATCGTGACAAGGCTACTTGAGCCACATTCCCAAATGAGCCACCCACGACCCGCAACTTTGATCGTCCTCGCCATCGCCGCAACCGCGCTCCTGCCCGCCCAGGAGACATCCGCACCCGACGATCCGGCGCGTATCGGAGTCCCCCGCGACTGGTCCCACCGCCACCAGATCTTCACCCAGCCTGAAAACTTCGACCGCCTGTCGGCACTCCAGCTCGATCCACGCTATTGGCACCAGGTCTATAACCAGACCAACCGCACCATCGAAGGTCCAGCAAGGAACCGTGCATCCAAAAGCCCGGTCCGCCTTTCGCCCATGACCGTAGGCAAGACAGCCTTCGACGCTCTCCCTACTCCGGACGTGCCCGCTGTCGACTGGGGCGAATCCATGGGGACCTCGGCACTGGCGTTCACCAACCTCAACAGCTACCCCGCCAAGTACTCTTTCAATGTCGCCAACCCAGTCCCGAGTTGCACCGGCGACTACGTTGTTTTCACCCTCCCCACGCCCACCACCACCCGATTCAACGTGGTCGCATTCAAGAATCTCTACGTCAACAACGCGGGTACCGGCAGCTGTCCCGGCACCACACCGCAAATTCTCTTTGCCTACAACGCGTCCCAGAATGGCGGATCGATGACATCGTCGCCCTCCCTCTCGCTCGACGGCAAGCAAATTGCCGTAATTGAGAACGCTGCGGCGGCCCAGTTCCACGTCATCAAGTGGCGGGCTGGCGATGTTTCCAACACCTTTGGCAATCCCTACAATGCAGCCAAGATGGTGAACTGCGCCACCAACGGGGCGGTCGCGCCCTGCGAATGGAACGTGGTTTATTCCACAGGCCGGGCCACGCTCTCAGCCCCGTTTATCGACTACGCCACCGATACGGCGTACGTCTCGGACGATATCGGCAAGGTGTACTCGATCAAACCCGTCTTCGGCGGCGGCCAGCCGGTCGTGACGTCGACCGTTGCAATATCGGGTAGCACCGCCATGACCCCGCCCGTATACGATTCGGTGTCCAAGAACGTCTTCGTTGCCGATGGCACAGGCAAGCTCTACTACATCCGCACCTCTGCCGTCTCCGCCGGGACATGCCTCTCCGGTAGCGCGCCCTGCCAAGGTTCCACAACGCTAACCGTGGCGACAGGTGCGGCAGTCATAGAAGCGCCTACCGTCGATTCCACCAACGGCAAGGTCTACGTCTATTCCCGCTCCGCTCCAACCGCCGGAAATTCCTCAGTGGTGCAAGCCAGTACCACCCTAACCGGCACCAGTGTCGCTACAATTGGTCCCACCGGCACCCAGATTGTCTACGGTGGAGCGTTTTCCAACAATTACTACAACAGTCCCGCCACCGGAATGCTTTACGTTTGCGGCACCAATGCCTCCAACATCCCGCAACTCTACGGCATCACCTTTACCGGAACAACCATGAACGCCGGTGCAGCTGCCAGGGGGCCCCTGTCCCTGGCCACCGCGACCGCCGCATGCGGACCGGTTACCGAGGTCTTCAACCAATCGATCTCCAAGGATGAGCTCTACGTCAGCGTCTCCAACAGATGCACCACCGGAATCACCGGAGGCTGCATGCGCCGCTTCGACATCACCTCAACCTTCCCCTCAGCCGCCACCAACACAGTCGCCGAGGCCGGTGGAACCATGGGAATCATCATCGACAACGTCAAGAACAATCTGAACGGCAACGACGCCGAGACCAATATCTACTTCGTCACCCGAAGCGCGCAATCCTGCAGCAAACACACTGACGGTACGGCAACCGCCACCGGAAACTGTGCGGTAAAACTTACCCAGTCGGCACTCCAATGAGGCATAATTGGGATTGATGGAACAGAAATCCAACCTCGACCGGCAGGCACCCTCGACCGCCCCCAAGGCCCGGAAGCCCTACGTTCCGCCATCGTTCACCCATGAACGGGCGTTCGAGACCATGGCCTTGGCCTGCGGCAAAATCAACACCAACCAAGCCCAGTGCAAGACCAACCGGAAGAATTCCTAGGTCCAGTACCCGACCGCCGTCCTAAGGGATATTCCCTCGGAATCGACGGATATAATTGAGGGGATGATGCCCCGGCTCAACCTCGCAATTTGCGCCGCTACCCTCGGTTTCTCCGCACTGTTTCTGCCTTCCGTGACGGGGCAGGAATCCGATTCGGGCCGTCTGGGCGTCCCACGCGACTGGTCCCACCGCCACGTGGTCTTCCCCCAAGCCCAAGACTACGAACGGCTCTCGGGAATCCAATCCGACCCCCGCTACTGGCACCAGGTCCAGACCCGGTCCATGCCCGTCGTCGAGCGCTCCGCCACCTTCAACCTGAAACGCCTACCACCGCGACCGGTCAATACCCCCAATCTCCGCCCGAAAGTCGACTGGGGCGAATCCATGGGCACCTCGGCCCTTGCCTACACCGGGCTCCAGAGCTATCCTGCCAAATACTCCTTCAACGTCGCCAATCCGACGCCCAACTGCAACAGCGACTATGTGGTCTACACAACGCCCACAGGCGTCAACACCCGATATAATCTGATCGCCTTCAAGAACCTCTATGTGAACGATGCCGGCACCGGCAGTTGCTCCGGGACCCTGCCCACGCCGATGTTCGCCTATTTCGCGTCCCAGAATTCCGGCCCGTTGAATTCGTCCCCGGCACTTTCGCTGGATGGTACTCAGGTCGCCTTCGTCGAAAACTCCGCCCCCGCCCAGTTCCACGTTGTCAAATGGCGCAACGGTGACGTTTCCAATACCTTCGGCAACCCCTACAACGCCGCCAAGATGGTGAACTGCGCCACAAATGCAGCGGTCGCACCCTGCGAATGGAGCCTGACCTACACCACGGCAGCCAAGGCGACGCTTTCCGCACCGTTCATGGATTACATGAACGACATCGCGTACGTCAGCGACGATGCCGGGAAGGTCTATGCCGTAAAACCCGTGTTCGGAGGTGGCC
>CAITMP010000874.1 GCA_903893525.1 uncultured Acidobacteriia bacterium
AGATGCTAGCCGCCGAGGTGGTGCTGAAGGTGAATACCGGGCTGGGGGCGTTCGATGTCGCACTCAGGGTGACATTGCCCGAACCGATAATCGCGACCAGAGGCACGGTGGCCGCGAACTGGATGACCTGCACAGCCTGCGTCACAGTGAAGCTTTGCTGGACCTGGGGTGCCGCCGTGTAGCTCGTGGTGGCCGCTTGGTTGGCTCTGACGGTGCAGGTGCCGAGCGCGATCAGCGCCACCGTCGCGCCGTTGGTGCCGGAGACGGTGCAGACGCTGGTGGTGGCCGAGGTGAACGTCACCGGGTTGCCCGAGGCTCCGCCCGTGGCGCTGACCGTAACGCTCGTCCCGTACATGGAGGGCGAGGGCGCTGTGCCGAATGAGATCGTCTGGGCCAGCGGCGTCACCGTGAAGCTCTGCTGGACCTGCGGAGCCGCAGCGTAGTTCGTGGTGCCCGCCTGGTTGGCGTTGATGGTGCACGTTCCCCCGGCAACCAGCGTGACCGTGGAGCCGTTGGTGCCCGAAACGGTGCAGACACCGGTGGTGGCGGAGGTGAAGGTGACCGGGTTGCCGGAAGCGCCGCCCGTGGCACTGACAGTGAAAGCGGCACTCCCGTAGGGCTGATTGGAAAGCGCCCCGAACGAGATCGTCTGCGGCACGAGGGTCACCGTAAAGCTCTGCTGGACCTGCGTTGCCGCCGTGTAGTTGGTGGTACCCGCTTGGTTGGCGTTGATGGTGCACGTGCCTCCCGCGATCAGCGCCACCGTGGCGCCGTTGGTGCCCGATACCGTACAGACGCCGGTTGTGGCCGAGGTGAAAGTGACCGGGTTGCCGGAAGCGCCACCCGTGGCGCTGACCGTCACGTTCGTGGCGATCACGGTCGGCGAGGGTGCGGCCCCGAACGAGATGGTCTGGGTCGCCCGGGTGACGGTGAAGCTCTGCTGAACCTGCGTTGCCGCCGTGTACACTGCCGTAACCGCCTGGTTGGCGCTGATGGTGCAGGTGCCGAGGGCGATCAGCGAAACCGTTGCGCCATTGGTGCCGGAAACGGTGCAGACGCCGGTTGTGGCCGAGGTGAAGGTGACCGGGTTGCCGGAGGCGCCGCCGGTGGCGCTGACCGTGACATTCGTCCCGTAAACGGTCGGCGAGGGCGCGGCCCCGAAGGTGATCGTCTGGGCCGTGACGTTGTGCACGTAGACCTGGACTCCGCCGTGGGCGGCCATCAGGGCCGTTGTCGAGCCGGCAAAGCCATTTTCGCCCCACAGCATTTCATTGCAGCTGTTGGCGCAATACGAGCCGTTGAGGGTGACCCACGGGTCCTCCGGATTGCCCGCCCCGCGGTGAAGGATGTTGCCGGTGATGGTGGAGCCCCGGTCGGTGCCGTTTTCGCCAGCTGAGACCCAGGCGATATTCGGAGTTGTGACCCCGCCCGCCGCCGCCACAATGGCCGCGACATCGGAGTAGTTCGCCACGCCCCAGTACAAGCCGTCCCCGGTGGTGAACAGAATTCTGTCGGGGGTTGCGAACGGCTTCCAGAAATCGGTGCCGTCATTGAAACTGCAGGTCGCGGACAGGTTGCAGTCGCCGGCGAACATGGCATTGGTGACGTAGGACATGTTCCCGACCTGGGTCCAGGTTCCATCCAGGGGGTTGGCCGCCGGGAGGGCGCTGTTGAACTTCAGGATGCGGTTGTTATTGGCGTCGGCGACGAAGAGGTCTCCGCGCGTGTCCACCGCGATGGTGTACGGACCGGCGAAACTGTTGGCGGTGGTCCCGCTCAGGTTCGAAGTGAAGCTGCCGCCCTGCCCGTAGACCGCCGTGGCGGTGGTGCTGCCCGCGGGATAGTACAACACCCGGTTACCGGCGACATCTGCCGCGTACAGGTTGCCGCCGCTGTCCACCGCGACGGAGTAGGGGGCACCCAGGCTGTTGGGGCTGGTCACGCCGATCCCGGTATTCGAGGTGAAGCTGCCGCCCTCCCCGTAGACGCGCGTGGCGGTGGTGCTGCCCGCGGGGTAGAACAAGATGCGGTTGTTGAAGGTATCGGCGACGTAGAGGTTTCCGCCGCTGTCCAACCCGGTCCCGATTGGATTGTTGAGACTGTTGGCGCTGATCCCGCCCAGGTTCGCGGTATTTGAGGTGAAGCTGCCGCCTTGCCCGTACACGCGTGTGGCGGTGGTGCTGCCTGCGGGGTAGTACAGG
>CAITMP010000875.1 GCA_903893525.1 uncultured Acidobacteriia bacterium
ACCGGAATCTCTGTTCCTTCACTCCCCATTCCTTCCACGGCATGACTCCATCGTCTTCCCATGAAAGTGTCCACCATCTCCCCGGTACATTCTGTACACCATCTCCCCGGTACATACCCTTTGTGGGGCAGCCAATCCTGGCTGCCCTACACAAACAGGCTGTCGGTTCCTTTCCGGTTGGTCCCGCAACCGGGCGCCCAGCTTCTGAGAAACAAGCGGACGACCTGGCCGCGATCAGTTTCTCCCGCACCCGGCGCCGTGGCACGCGCGACCCGTCCGCTTTTGAGGCGGAGAAGTGCCGCAACCGGACTTGGCAACTCGAACCAACCTGACCAGATTCGTGATAAAATCAGACCATGCAACAGGTCAATGTCCAGGAGGCCAAGACCCATCTTTCGCGCTACTTGGACGCTGCGGAAAACGGGGAACTGGTTGTCGTGTGCCGCCACAACAAGCCAGTGGCGGAGTTGCGCGCGATAGCTGCAGCAGCGAACGTTTGTGGACCGGCCAGCCGAGGCACCCCTGTCTTCGGTCTGTGGGATGGCTTCGGGGTATCGGACACTTTCTTCGAGCCGCTACCCGACGATCTGCTGAAAGCTTTCGGTGGCTGATGAACATACTGCTGGACACCTGCGCGATTCTGTGGCTCCAGCTGGAGCCATCGCGGGTTCCTGCGTCCCTCCGGCAGATTCTGCTTCGGACCGAAACCCGGCGGTATTCGAGCGCCGCGGCGGCTTGGGAAATCTCGATTAAGTGGTCTCTGGGAAAGCTACTGCTGCCGGTACCGCCCGAAGCATTCATGCACCGGCTTCGGACCGAGTCCTTGGTGGAATCCCTGTCCATCGATGAAGCGTCCGCACTACAGGTGGCAAAACTGCCCGGCTTCCACAACGACCCGTTTGACCGTATTCAGATCTCCCAGTCGATCCAGCACAGCCTCATCCTGGCTACCCCGGACCCGTTGATCCGCCAATATGCGGTCCGGACTATTTGGGATTGAGGTGTCCTGCTGCGTCGTTGCTCCACTGGAGGTGGGATTTCGAGATGACGGAGTCGTTCATGTGGAGCGCAGCTTCGTCCAAGTAGATCACGGCACCAAGTCCAGTATGGCTGGATGCCCGATCCGACACCGTCGCCGTTGGTGGGGTCGTCGACGGCGGCGATCAGTTCCCCAAGCGCCACATTGCACTATGATAGATCACAGTGGCCAAAATCCACGCCGAAACATCCTATGCGCATCAACCCGGATAAATGCGTTGCCTGCGGCAACTGCACCTACGTCTGCCCGATGGAGGCGATCTACATCGACCCCGTCATCAAACGCGCCACCATCAACCGCGACGAATGCGTCGAGTGCTACGCCTGCTACAACGGCCTCAGCCAGGAAAAGCTGAATCCGACCGTCGTCCGCACGGTGCGCAAGCTCTTCGCGATGGCCCGCATCCGCTTCGAGCCCGAGCCCGACGTTTGCCCCACGTCCGCCTTTGAACCCGACAAGTTGGAATGGCCCCGCGTGGTCCGCCGCGCGTTTTCAGACCCCCGCGTGCCCCATGAATCGACCGGCGTGGAGGGTCGCGGCACCGAAGAGGTCAAGACCAACGACGTTTCGGGACGCGTCAAGGTGGGCGAAGTCGGCTTCACCATCGAATTCGGCCGCCCCGGCGTCGGCGCGCGCTTCCATGAAATCCAGAAGATGTGCTGGGCGCTGGCCAAAGCCGGGGTCTCGTTCGAAAAGAAGAACCCCATCACTTCCTTAATGACGGACGTCCCCACGGGCACGCTCCGCGCCGACATCCTGAATGAGAAGGTCATGTCGGCCATCGTCGAGATCAAGGTCACGGTGGACCGCACCGAGGAAATCGTACGCCTCGTCTGGGCCGTCGAGAAGGAACTGAACACCGTGGTGGCGCTGGGCGTCGGCACGCGCTGCGACGAAAAGGGTGAGGACCACGTGGTGGCACCAATCCTGGAAAGCCTCGGCTACAAGCTGGAGCGCGCAAAGACGAACATTGGGCTGGGCCGGGCCAAAGTTGTTCCGGCAGTGGAACCCGCGAAGGAGACCGTGAACGCATGACCAACACATTGCACCGATTCGGGTCGGCGGAGAGCTTCCGCGACGACTACGTGATCTTCGCCATCGCCAGCAAGGGCACCAACGACGGCGATTCCCTGCCGAAACTCCGGCGCTTCCTCGAAATCGCCGCCGAGTACAACCCGGTCAACCTGGGCGACGCCCGGCATGGCGGAGCGCTGCGCCCGTCGAAGGACCTCGTCCCCACCGCCCACTGGAACCGCGACATCAAGCCCGACTTCAAGGCCGTGATCGACGGTCTCGACACCCCCACCACCTGCGCCGCCGTCTTCGACAACAAGATCGCTGCTGAGGATTTCGTGAAACGCATCAAGGAGGAGAACCTGGGGATGAGCATCAACATTTCCACCTCCATCGATGGCGCCGAGCAGTGCTGCCATTACGCTGGAATCCCGCGCCACAGCGTCGGGTATTCGCTCGGGTTCGAGGGCAAGGTGGAAAAGCTGCCCAGTTCCCAAGTGATGGCGCTTTCCACCATGTGCGGGCACGGCATGGTGAGCCATTCGCTGGCCAAGAAGATGGTCGATTTCGTGAAGGAAGGCCGACGGACGCCGGAACAGGCGTGCAGCTACATGGCGCGTTTCTGCTCCTGCGGTGTGTTCAATCCGTCGCGCGGCAAGCGGTTGCTGGAAGAAGCAGTCAAACAGGGGGCGAAGAGTGTTTAAGGGCATATTGGTTGCGCTGGCGCTGGCTTGCGGGCTTCAGGCCGAAGTCAAAGTTCTGAAAAATTTCACGCTGATCGATGGCACGGGCAAGCCCGCAGTCGCGAACGCGGCGATGATTCTGGACAGCGGCAAAATCACCTGGGTCGGCTTGGCGGCGAATGTGAAGGCCCCCGCCGGTGCTGAAACGGTGGATCTGGCCGGCAAGTTCGTGATGCCGGGCATCATCAATTTGCACGGCCATTTGGGCGCGGTGGTGGATCTGAAGCAATCGGCGGACAATCTGACCGAAGCCAATGTCACCAAGAATCTGAAAACCTACGCCCAGTACGGCGTGACGACAATGATGAGCATGGGCACGGACAAGGATTTCGTCGTGGGCATGCGCGACAAGCAGCGTGCGTCGGGGCGTCCCGGTGAAACCAGAATCTACACGGCTGGCAATGGCTTTATCGCCAAGGGCGGCTACGGCGGCTTGGTGGGCGTGAATGACGGCACGGCGTCGGCAGCCGATGTGAAGAAGAAGATCGATTCGCTGGCAGCTTTGAAGGTCGATACCGTAAAGCTGTGGCTCGATGACCACAACGGCGAATTGAAAAAGATGCCGTACGACATGGCCAAGGCGATCATCACCGAAGGTCACAAGTCCAAACTCCCGGTAGCCGCGCACATCTTCTACCTCGCCGACGCCAAGGAACTCGCGGGAGACGGTGTGAACGGATTCGCCCACATCGTGCGCGACCAGCCTGTCGACCAGGCTCTGATCGACACGATGAAGAAGAAGGGGGTCTGGCAGCTGGCGGCGACG
>CAITMP010000876.1 GCA_903893525.1 uncultured Acidobacteriia bacterium
CCCTCTGGTCATCCGATTCGCAGAGTTGCAGATAATCCAGCACAAAGAGTTTGATCCCGTGCTGCTTCGCCATTCTCCTGGCTTTTGCCGCGATCTGTCCGATCGTCTGAGCCGGCGTGTCATCCAGCCATATGTTCGTTCCGCACAACTGGGCCGCGGCCGCGGTGAGCTTCTCCATGTCTCCAGTCTTGGCAAAACCCTGGTTCCACTGGGCCTCATCCACGCCGGCCCGACCAAACATCAGCCGGTATCCGAGAGACTCGTTGTCCATTTCGATGGTGAACACTCCAATGGGAATGCCCTTGCGCTCGATCGTTTCATCGATCATCACCGGCGCGCTTCCGTCTTCGAAAGTCTTCTCGATTATTTTGCCGGTTTTTTCATACCACACATAATCTCGAGCCAGAAATTCCACGATGTTCATGGCAAGGCTCGACTTCCCATCCCCTGGTCGGCCGGCCAGCGTGATGTAGTGCGTGTCGCGGATCCCCATCAGGATCTTGTCCAGGTAAACCCCCGTTGGCCCGGTCGGCAAGCCGCGCAACTGCTGGCTGCCACGGGCATAATGCCACTGCTCCATATCCGTCATCACCCGCTGCATCACGAACTTGATGTGCTCCTCCGTCTGCGGCGTCTCCGACTCGGTGAGCTTCGAAAATTCCGCCTCGATCCCGATCAGAAGCTGGCCCACATCCCCCTCGTAATCGTAGATTCTAGCCACCGCCCCGGTAGCGATTTGGATGAACTGGCGCAGCACATATTTCTCGCGGACGATATCGAGGTAGTTGGAAAGGTTTGCAGCGCTCGGAACCGCCTCCTGAAGATCCGATAAATAGGCGATCCCACCGATTTCCTCCAGCATGTTTTCCAACTTCAACCGCTCGTGGACGGTGATCAAATCAATTCCCCGGTTCTCCTCATACATGCCGCGCAGAACGTTGAATATGGTCTGGTGGCGCAGATCGTAGAAGATCATCCCGTTCCCCTTCGCCTTCTCCATGCACTCGCCCATGCTCTGCTGCGGATCCTGCAGGCAACACCCCAGCACGCCCCTTTCAGCTTCGACCGAATGCGGCGGCAAACGATCCAACGTCGGCCCTGGCCGCGCCTCCCGCCTGCGTTTCTTTCCATCTGTTTCAGATTTGTTCATAGGTTTTTTATTCCGGAAGTTCCTTCAAAAGTTTTTTCAATTCCCTCTCTCGCATTTTGTCCGCCGGATTCGGCTGCACACTCGTCTGGTGGCACGCCTCCAGCCTCTCCACGACCTGCTCCAGCTCCTTCGAAATCTCAAATCGCGCCTGGGCCGGCGAGCGTCCCCCCGCATGGCCTCCAGTCGCCGGCCGCTGGATCCCACGCGCCTTCGGATGGCCGTTCTGCCAGTCACGAGCAAATTCCTCGCGCATTTTTTCGCGCCATTTTTTTGGCAAGGTTCCGGCATTGATCTTGTATCGGAACCAGTCGGACGCCCAAGTGACCGGCATGACCGCTGGAATACCTCGGGCCAGATCCCCA
>CAITMP010000877.1 GCA_903893525.1 uncultured Acidobacteriia bacterium
CGAGGAAAAGGGAAGGGAAAGGTGGACGATTCGTCGGACTCAGACGTTGCTGGGCCCAGTTCGGCCACACCTTCTCTGGTTGGATATGCGGCTGCATTGAAGACGACGCCAACTGTTATGGCAAAGACGTCTTCCACTCCGTCAAGCGGTGTTGGCGGTGGTTTGGGGTCCGGTAAACCGTCTACCGCGTCTCCTGTTGTTGTTGGTGTTTCTGCGTCAGACGTTGCTGACTGTAAGGTCTCTGCGCCCGCTGGTGGTGGTGCATCGGGATCAGGAGCTGCGCCCGCTGCTGGTGGTGCCTCCGGTTCGGGACCTTCGACGGATTTGGTTTTGGCTACGTTATTGGCCCAGATGGGTACGTTAGCGCAGGCGGTGACAGGTCTGAACACCGCTGTGGCAAGTTTGGTGGCGGCTGGCTCTGGGGTGGTGAGAGCATCCGTTTTGGCGCCGGTTGAGCCACTGAATGAGTCGAAAACTGTGTCGGTACTAGTACCTACTAATAATGCGAGTAGTGTAGTAGTACAATCTACCTCGGACCTTGATTATGGGGATAGTAAGTCACCTTCTTCTGGGTCGTCGACTGGGGGTGGAACTAGCTTTGGCAATAGTGCGAGTAGTGGTGTAGCGTCAGGGGCTCCAGCCATGAACATCAAGTTTGCCCGCGAGATTCGGGAATCGTTGAAGGAGCTGAGCGGCCGCGGACAGGGATTCGCGGGGAAGGCTGGCGATGATGTCCATCGTTTCGTGGCGGATGTTCGGTATCGGTTACGGGCCATTGGGGCAGAGGGCGTGGACCCCGTGTTTCTGCAGGCGGTGTTGGCGGTTCCATCACCGGCGTCGGACTGGTTCGGCGCCCAACGATACTCCGACGTGTCTAACACTGCGACCATCAGCGATGCTTTGGCGGGACTAGAGAAACGGTTCGCCAAGAACATTCACCTATTGGAGCGCGAATTCCGTCAGCTCCGTTGGGAAATGGGTATTGCTCTGGATGGTTTCACGAACAAATGGTTGAATGCTGCAGGGGCGTATCGCGCGGCCAAGGCGGCCCAACAAACCGAAACTTTCAAGTTGTCCGGGGACGGCCTGAAGCAGTGGCATCTCATCCACTCACAGTGGGAGTTGGAGGTGTTCCGCGCGGCGTGTCCGTCGAGTTGTTTTGGCCAGCTAGTGCGATGCGTGTCGGTTGAGGAGTGCATCGCGTGGCTGCGGTCGGTGGAGGAGGTCCGGGCGGGTTCTGCGTTGTTTTCAACAGAGCCAGCGGTGGACATGAACGCAATGGGCCATTCACATGCCAAAGGTACTTTCTCGGGGAAGTGTCATTCCTGCGGCAAGGTGGGGCACAGGGCCGCGGACTGTCGGTCGAAGGGGGCGAAGGCTCGGGGAGCGTCTTCGTCATCGTCATCGTCGTCATCCTCTTCGTCTGGTAAGGGGGTGAAGGGCTTCTGTTGTGCATGTGGCAAGCGCGGCCACTACGCAAAGCAGTGTCAAGCAGCAGTTCGGGGGGCGTTTTGTGGTCGATGCGGAGTTCAAGGACACTTGAAAGCCGGGTGTGTGGCCACCGTGGACGCGACAGGGGCAGCCTTGGACCCAAAAGCCTAGGAGAGGCGTTGGCCGCCGGACTGTCTCTCCGTGGTGCCCCAAGGCGAAAGAAACCCCCTGATAAAGTTATTGTTGCTGCTGTTGTGTCGGATATTGGTACGGCTGGGCCGGTCGTGTCTGGGGCTCAGGCAGGTGTCTCCGTTGTGGTGCCTGCTGATCGTGCTGATATTGGCGGTGCGGCTGGGAACGTTGTCTCATCTGCATCTCCGGTGCTGGATTCGGTGAAGAGCGCTGTCGCTGGTGGATCGGTTGTTCCTCTGGTCGGCACGGCTCCGGATTCGGTTCAGGTTTCTGCTGTTGGCGGGGCCGTTGGGTCTGTTATTCCAGTTATGAGTCTTGTCACGGATTCGGCTGGAGTGTCGGTGTCTTCGATACGGGAGACAATTGCCTCATCAGTTCCTCCAGTTTTGGATACTGTTAGTGGGGTCGTTATCTCTTCGGCGGATCGTGTTGAAGATGCTGGGCATGAAGCTGCGGACCTCGACGTCATTTGTTTGGGTGCTGCAGTGGTGTCGGGCCAACGTTGTGGTTCGTACATCGAGGCCGAGATTGAAGGCCGAAGGTTGATCACTTTGGTGGACTCTGGTGCTAAGGCGGATGCTGTCTCTGAAGCTGCCTGGCGTCACTGTTCGGGTCGGCCTGTGTCTCCATATCAAGGTAGGCCAGTGGTGGGTGCAGACTCTACTCGGCTACATGTGTGTGGGACTGTCAAGTGCGTTGTCCATCTGGAGGGGCATGCATTTTCACGTACATTGTTTGTGGTGCGTGATCTGATTGCGGACTTGATACTGAGTGAGCGTTTCTTGGTAGACACTTGCTCGGTGTTGTCGTTTGAGTCCAACACTCTGTCCGGTGTTAGTCCGGCGGGGCGGTTTTCGGTGCCGTTGCTGTCCAGTGATCAGGATGTTGCCTCACTGGCGGCGGTTGGTTTTGGAGAAGACGGTGCAGAGCTACTCCTGGATGATGAGCAGATTTCGTTTCCTCCTGAACGGTTGGAACCGACGGCTGAAGAAGTTGCGACGGCC
>CAITMP010000878.1 GCA_903893525.1 uncultured Acidobacteriia bacterium
GACGACTGTACGGAACAAACCATCCATTTCCAACCGGTGCTCCGGGGCGAGTTGTACGGGCCGCTGTCGGATCCCGCATACTTCGAGCGCGTTACGCTGGATTCGGAAGTCGGGACTCTGGTTTGGCCGAATGGAGCCGAATTCGATCCAGCCACCGTGCACGAATGGCCAAAATGCGGAAGGGCGTTCGTCGAAATGGCATCCAAGTGGGAACTGCAAATGGCCTGATACCGGAGAAGGCCATCTGTCGGTGCAGATGACTGAGGATTCAGGCGGCAGGGCGGATTTCCACGGCTCCGGCGAAACTGGCGGGCACGGGGATGGGCAGGCCCATTTCGCGGATACCCTCCAAGTGGAACTCGATGGCTTCCTGGATCAGGGTCTCAGGATCGACCGGAGGTCGCCGACTGGACGCAGCGAGGTCTCCATGTCGCTGGTAATTCCTGGGGAACCGCGTCATGGACGTAGCGCAGCGAGTAAAACGTGTATTCGTTCATTTCGACAGTCTCCATGCCACTGCCTCGCAAAACCGGCCCGCGTTCGACGAGGCCGTCATCAAGTGAGATTCTACCTTGTCGGCATGCGATGGCTCCCACGCTGCCGGTGATGCTCCCATAATATCGGACAACCCGGATAGGAAGGGCCTCCAGTCTTTTCCTAAAAGCGGCCAAGTCAACCTCCATCCCCTTCAAGGTCCGAGCAGCCGTGCGCGCCGGTCCCAAGGCGGATTTTGCTTGCCACTAGCGAAAGGCATTACACTGAACGCAAGGAGGATCCAGTTGGTATGCATTCCGCCGTCCCCCATTTTGAGCCGACCCGGACTGGATTGGTCCCGTCGGCGTCCGCAGACGTGGATACAGCCACGCTCGACCTATTGGCTTCCTGGCGCGAAGAGGATGCGACGGAAAGCGCCGAAGAGGTGCGATTGGCGGAAGTTGAGGTCGCCGAGTTCATGAAGGCGCTAAACGACAACCGCTCCCGAACGGGTGAAGGTCAGCCGGGATGAACCGGCGGCAACGCATTCACTCGCCCCATCGCCATCCTCCTCATAGTGGCAGTCCTCAAAATCCACATCCATGGCTCTCTCGCCCGACCACCCGAATGTCACCCGATAGTTCCCGGTCACCCGCACCGACCACCTCGGCGGACTCACGTGCAACCCATGGAAGCGGTATCCCGCAATGTCCATCTCCTCCGGCCGGGTTGCCATCTCCAAGGATTGAAGGATACGGACGCACTTTGAGACATACTCCGACCCGATCCGCCGGGTCCTGCCCGTCAGAAGAATCTCTTCCAATCCTTTGTGACGACAGCTGCCGACCACGCCTCTACTGTAGACCACCTTCAAGCCCAGCGTCAAGCATTCAGTTGACGCAATGGCGTACATTGACCTCGTCCAGCCCGCGGTTACTCAAAAACGTCTCCAAACATCCATATTCCAAATCCGATCAAGACAGCAACAACTCCAGATCCTCCCGCCGCAGATCCCGGATCAGCGCGTTGTCCTCCCCGATAATCGCGTCGGCCAAATCGCGCTTGCTCTTCTGAAGTTCCAGCACCTTCTCTTCCACCGTGTCGCGGGCGATGAGGCGGTATGCAAAAACGGGGCGCGTCTGGCCGATGCGATGGGCTCGATCCACCGCCTGTGCCTCCACCGCTGGGTTCCACCACGGGTCCAGCAGGAACACATATTCGGCTGCCGTGAGATTCAAGCCCAGACCGCCAGCCTTCAGGCTGATCAGGAACAGCATGCAATCGGCGTCGGACTGGAAGCGCTCCACGTGGGCTTGGCGGTCCTGGGTCTTGCCGTCCAGGTACTCGTACACCACTCCCTCGCTGTCCAAGCGGTCGCGGACAATCTTCAGCAGACTGGTGAATTGGGAAAACACCAGAGCCTTGTGCCCCGATTCCAAGACCTCGCGGAGCTGTTCCAACAGCAGTTCCAACTTGGCGCTCGGCTCGCCCGAACGCTTCACGTCGATCAGCCCTGGATGGCAGGCCGCCTGGCGCAAGCGCAGTAGCGCTTCCAGCACCATGATTTTCGATTTTGCCAAACCCTCGGTCGCAATACGCGCCAGCAAACTGTCCCGGTAATGCTGGCGCAACTCGTTGTACAGCTTGCGCTGCGCCGGCTCCAGTTCGCAATACAGGGTCTGCTCGGTTTTATCGGGCAGTTCCCGGACCACCTGCTGCTTGGTTCGGCGCAGAATGAAAGGGCGCAAGGCATGGTTCAGCAGCTTGCGTGTCTCTTCGTCCAACGAGTTGCGGCCCGCCCCGCTGCCGGGCTTAAAGGCACCCTGGAACGCACTTGCCACGCCGAGCATCCCCGGATTCAGAAACTCGAACAGCGACCACAACTCCCCCAAATGGTTTTCGACCGGAGTGCCGCTCAGAGCCAGCCGATGCCGGCTACGCAGCAGGCGCACGGCCTTGGCCGATTCCGTAGTGGCGTTCTTCACCGCCTGCGCCTCGTCCAGCACCACATAGTCGAACTCGACGTCCTTCAACCGCGCGGCGTCCCGGCGCAGGGTTCCGTAGGTGGTCAGGATCAGGTCGTAGGCTGTGAAATCGTTGCCGGTCCGGCTCAAGCCGGTGTAATCCAGCACACGCAGTTGCGGCGTGAACCGTTCCGCCTCCTGCTTCCAATTGAAGACCAGCGACTTCGGAGCAACCACCAATGAAGGCCCCAGTGTTTGTCCAGCTTGTTCGCCAAGTTGTTCTCCTGGTTGTTCTCCTGCTTGTTCTCCAAGTTGCTTCGCAGCAACCCGCAATTCGCGGCGCTGTTCCAGCATCGCCAGCACCTGGGCGGTCTTGCCCACTCCCATGTCGTCCGCCAGACAGCCGCCGAAGGAGAACCGGCGGAGGAAGCCCATCCAGCCAACCCCTTCGCGCTGGTAGTCGCGCAGATGGCCCACGAACCCGACCGGTTGCGCAACCGCATCGACTCCGTGGAAGTCGCGTAATTCGTCGCGGACGCGGGCAAAATTCTTGTCGAAAGTGGCCTCCGGCTGCGCCGCCAGCAAAGCGTCCAACAGGCCCGCTTGGCTGGGGCGGAACCGGATGTGCCTATCCTCCGGTGTGCCCTCCGCCGTACCCATGCCCGCAAACATTCCAATGCGCCGCAGCCACTGCTCCGGCAGCATGCCGTAGCTGCCATCGTCGAGCTTCACCATGCTTTCGCCGCGGCGCAGGGCCTCCAGCAGTTCGGGAAGCTTCGCGGATGTCAGGCCGTATTCCACTCCAGCGTTGAGTTCGAACCAGTCGACGCCGCTCGAGACGTCGATGTGGAACGCGCCTGGCCGCCGGAAAACCTTGCCGTCCGCGTCCAGATTCCACCCGGCTTCCACCAGCATCCGCGCGGCGCGGGGCAGCTTGGCCGGAGCCAATTCCCATCCAGGCTCGGGCTCATAGTAGCTGGCAGCGCGGTATCTTACACCCACCTCGTTTAGAAAGGTGGAAGCCTCCTGCTCCGCGGCCGCGTCCCGACGGACGAAACGGCGCGCGACTGCATCGTAAAACCCGCCGGATTTATCCGCCGCCGCCAACACACGGCCCCCGTAGTCGAAGGACAATTCCGCCGTGAGCTTCGCCTTGCTGTCCTGACGGTCGCCGCCGCGAATGCGCAGGCAAGGGTGGGGCCGGAGCGACACCTCCTCGTAGCGCAGTTGCTCCGGCACTTCCAGCCGTGGCAGTCCGGGTGTCGAGAGCAAGGTGGACAGCAGCTCGTCGCCATCATCCGCGGGTATCTGGATCTTGCCGATTTTCCGCAGCTGGGACAACAAGCCGAAGTTGGTCCCGTCCGCGAGTTCTGCCACCATCCCATGTACGACGAGGTGCCCGCCCTGCGTGACGAGGCTGGGAGCCGATGAATTCACGCGCTCGTCTCCCCGCCGCAGAACGCCGGTAAGCACCCAAACTGGTCCGACGCCCTGCGGCTTGTCGTTCACTTGCAATTCCAATTCAAATCGCCACGGGCCGCCTCCATCCCACGCAAGAGGCTGAAACTCCTCGGACAAGGAATTGCTGCGCAAATAGCAGCGCCCCGTACCGGCGACCAGCGGAATGATCTTCCGTGACAAAGGCTCCGGGATGGTGTTCGATGTCGGAACCTGGCCATAGTGGGCTCCAGGATTGTAATACTGGCTGGCACCAGTGATGCCCGAGAGGATTTCCCGATCCGCCTCCACCGGCAGCCACTGGATCTGGCTGCGCTGCAGATTGAGCCGGGCCACGCGCCCGAAATCGCCGTTCACCTTGCGGTCGCGGGTCCAAAGTGAAAGCGAGATTTGACTGGCCCCGATGCTGTCACCCAGCTCCACGACATAGAGAATCTGCCGCTTGGTGGGCCACTCGGCCCTCGACGGGCTGGCTTCCTCCCGAAAGAGGCTCGCAATCTGCTTCTTCCAAACGGGTGGTCTCGGCACCCGCCGCATCGGCGGCGCGGGCTTGGGAAACGCGAACAAGTTCTGGATCTGGTCAAACTCGCCCATTATGTCCTCGAAGCCAATTCCCGCCACCTTTTGCCTCGGCTCTACCTTGGCAAGATACCCCCGATCCTCCGCCGCCAGTACGGTGGCCCACAAATGCTTGCAAGGGCCGTCGGACTCAAAATAAGGACATTCACAGTAAAGGGTAAGATCGTCATCCACCAACTCCAACTCGGCCTCGTAAGGTGGCGAGCCCTGCACAACCGCCCGCACCGCCCGCGCCGTGCCGCTCCGGATGCGAACAGATCCGCGATTATAGTGGTATTGGCCTTGGCTCCTGACGGTGGACGTAAAGAGGTGCGCCAGTTTCGGGGAGAGTCGTAAAGACATCGGATTCCAAGGAGGGGAGTACCTCTCATTCTACAAGCGCCGACGTGTGGAGCGCGCAACTTCTGAGGAACTGCGGACGACTTGGCCGCGAACCGGTTCCTCCCTCACTTGGAGCCGTGCCCCGCGCGGCCCGTCCGCTTTTGAGTGCCGCGTCCAGAATCATCTGGACGCCCCCCCCCGGCCCCGAAATTCAAGAGGCCATTTCGGCAACGTCCCCAAGGCAAGGCCTGGGCAGTCAGCCAGTCACAACCTATATTATCAATAAAATCAATAACTTACCATGCTTCGAGTTCGTTTCACCCCACCCCCGGTGCCATAATCCCATCGGACGAGCTCCCATGCCATCACAAAAACAAATCGAGGCCAACCGCCGCAACGCGCTGAAATCCACTGGCCCCCGCACCCCAAAGGGCAAATCCATCTGTGCAACAAACGCCTCGCGCTACCGCCGCTTGGCGATGCGACCGCGCGTCGACCCTCGAATCGCTCATCCTGGACCACGCCCACTCCACCGCTCCCAGCCCCGACACACCCCAACCCGCCCCCCGTGCCGATCTCAGTTCCGGCAGCTACCCCAACGTCAGCGCCTCCCCTGAACTGGCAGAGGCCTCCAGCCTGCTCCCGATCCTGGGCCGCGACGCAGCCCGATACCAGCGCGATTTCCACCGCGCCCTCGCCGCACTCAAACGCCACCAAACCATCCGATATGGTGCCGAGCCCAAATCCCCTTGCACCCGCATTAGCGCGTTTGGTTCCGAAATGGCTTCGTCCGATGCCAACAGACCCAACGCTAAAACAATAGAATCAATAACGTCGATTTACCCGCTCTCGGCCCCGCAAGCCGCCCGGCGCAACCACCCCGCCAAATTTGCCTAGTGATGGGCCCGACCAAGGTCACCCGTTCGGCCCTGCAGAACGCGGCCTCGATCTCGGGTTTGATGCTCACCACCGAAGTGATGGTCTGCGAGATTCCGGAGAAGCTGTGCCGGTTCCCGGCGGCCATGGTCCGGAAGACATGGATTACTCCAAGCTGCCAGTTGCAACACCCTCCGAAAACTTGTAGAAGCTCAGGGCGTTTTCGCCCTGCTTGAGCAACCGCGTGCGGCGCATCGGTCCATACTGGTCCTCCAGCGCGAAACGTACCGAGTGCTGCACAACGGTCAACGCCGGGGGATGGGGCTCAAGCGCCTCCATCGAGGCCAGATAGTCCCGCTCGCTTTCATACGGGGGGTCGAGAAACACAATGTCCGCAGGGATGCCCGCCAGATGCATCGGCACCAGGCCCCGGATCACCCGCGACCGGTATTCCAGCTTGAGCGCCGCGATGTTCTGCTGCAGAACCTCCAGCGCGGTCTTGCTTTTCTCGATGAACACGGCATGGCGGGCACCCCGGCTCAACGCCTCTATTCCAACCGCACCCGTACCGGCATAGCCATCCACAAACACGGCCCCCGCAAGCAGGGGATTCAAGATGTTGAACAGCGTTTCCCGCAGGCGGTCCGAGGTGGGACGGGTCTCGAAGCCGGGAACAGGGATAATTTTTCGGGAGCGGAATTCTCCCGCGATCACGCGCATGGCGTCTTCAATTTAGCAGGTGGCCCACTTGCCGACGGGCCCTACTTCCGCAAATACGCGTCATCCCCACTGATCCAGTCTTGGCGCGGGGGCGCGAACAAGTCGAACGCCACCGAATCCTCCAACGTCTCCACCATGTGCGGGGCATTGGGCGGAATCCGCAGTGACTCCCCTGCCTGCACGATCACTTCCTCGCCAGCCACCACAAACCGCAGCGACCCCGCCTCCATCGTGGTGACCTGTTCGTTCGGGTGCTGGTGCATCGGCACCACCGCGCCTTTGCCCAGACGCAACCGGCATAGCGTCATCGTCTCGGTGTGGATCACCTGCCGGCTCAGCAGGTCGTTCATGCGCTCTACCGGAATCCGGCTCCAGTTGTAAAGGTCCGCGTGGGAGGAAGACATGTAGCCAGTATCCTATTTCTTGGTGCTGGCTTGCTGGTCAATAGTGGCGGCGGTAGATTTGGGGAACCGTTGAGAATCGCTCTGGACGCCACACCGCTGGTCCTGTCCTCGGGGGGACTGCATCGGTATGTGGCGGAACTCTCGTGCGCACTGGCACGTGAGTTCCCATCGGACACCTACCACCTGCTGTCCGACCAACCGTTCACGCCACCACCGGACTGCCCCCCAAATCTCACCGGAGGGTCTGCGGAACCAGGTCGGCGCTGGTGGCTATGGGGCGTCCGGCGAGCACTTCTCAAAGCCAACACCCAGCTTTTCCACGGAACCAATTTCGAGGTTCCCTGGCTGCCACCCGTGCCCTCGGTGCTCACCATCCACGATCTCTCCCCGTGGAGGAATCCTGAATGGCATCCCGGCCCGAACCGCGTCCGCAGCCGGACGCCGTGGCTGATTCGGCTCCACCGCGCCAGCCGCATCCTCACTGTCAGCGAGGCGGTCCGGCGTGAAGTGATCTCACATTTCGGAGTCCCCAGTGATCTCGTCCGCGCAGTACCACTGGCCGCTTCGAACCGATTTCGTCCGACTGATGCAATGGAACCCCGCGCAACGCCATATTTCCTATACGTGGGAACGCTGGAACCCCGCAAGAACATCGGAGCGATTGTGGACGCCTGGGCAGCGACGAAGGCCCGCACGGGGGCTGACCTGATCCTTGTCGGTCGCACGCGTGCGGATTTTGTTCCCATTCCCCCACAGCCGGGTCTAATACAGGTTGGCGAAGTTCCGGACGAGGAGCTTCCCCGCCTCTATTCCAATGCCTTGGCGTTCGTCTACCCCACCCATTACGAAGGTTTCGGCCTTCCCGTGCTGGAAGCGATGCAGAGTGGCTGCCCGGTGATCACATCCAAAGATCCGGCGGTTACGGAGGTTTCGGCCGGGGCTGCGCTGCACGTCCTTTCCACCGCGATCCATGCAACCGGGGAACTGGCACAGGCGATGCGCGCATTGGCTGAAAATCGCGAATTGCGGCAACGGATGCGGACCGATGGACTGCGACGGGCGGGGACCTTTTCCTGGCAGCGGACCGCTATCGAAACGCGCGCTCTCTACACCGAGGTACTCGCAGCGTTACCCGGCACAGGAGCAGCACATTGAGAAAATCAGTCCTATTCCTGACCCCGGAGCCACCCTATCCACTCCACGGCGGCGGCGCTATGCGTACCGCCTCCCTGCTCCACTACTTTGCCAGTTTCGCCGATGTCGACCTCATCCAGATTTCCGACCGCGGCACTCCGGCGTTGTTGCCTCCCAACCCGGACGGCACCAACGTTGTACGCTCCCAGCACGTAATCCCCCTGCCAGTCCACAGACGGAGCCTGGCCGCCCGGTATTTCCGCAACGCCCGCCGTGCGCTCACCGGAGTGCCACCGTTGGTCGACCGGCTTTCGGGCCTCGGACCAGCCATTCGCGGGATTATCGGCAACAAGCGCTACGACATTGGGGTGGTGGAGCACTTTTGGTGCGCGCCCTACCTTGCGGACATTCAGGCAGCCTGCAGTACAACGGTCCTCGACATGCATAACATCGAGTCGATTCTCCATGCTCGCTGCGCGGACATCTCGAACGGACTGGTGCGGTTGGGCCATGCCCGGTTCGCGCGGGCCTACCGGAAACTGGAGGCGGAACTGATGCCACAGTACTCGCTGGTGTTGGCAGTATCGGAATCCGACCGGGACACCGCCCGGCAGATTGCGCCGTCCAGCAATTTGGCCGTCTATCCGAATTCGGTGCCGTGGATCGAGTCCCGGCAAGCCCCGGACTCGGACCCGGCGCGGCTGCTGATTGTGTTCTCGGGCAATTTCGAGTACCATCCAAACATTGACGCTGTGCGCTTTCTGGTCGACCAAATATGGCCGGAAGTGAGGAAACAGGTCGCGGGCGCGAGATTACGGTTGGTCGGACGGGGGGAATCGTTTGTCCGGCACCTGCTGCCTGCGGACGGGGGACTGGCATTGGGGATCGAAACGAGCGGGTATGTGCCGGACGCCATGCGCGAAATCGCGGCGGCGGATATTGTTGTCGCACCACTGCGCGCCGGAAGCGGTACACGCGTCAAGATTCTAGAGGCTTGGGCTGCGTCGCGGCCCGTGGTCGCAACTCCATTGGCCGCTGAAGGGTTGGTTCTGCAGGAAGAAGGGAATATTTTGTTCGCATCCACGCCCGTTCAGTTCGCCGAAGCAATCGCGCGGTTGGCGTCGCGGGCGGACCTCAGGGCCAGCCTCGGCACCCAAGGCAGGCGCACATTCGAGGCGCACTACACATGGGAGGCCGCGTGGCGGACTCTCGACGCGAGGCCGCAAGTTTCGCGATCAGAACAAGTTAGCCGATATACTGTATGAGTCCGATGCGATTCGCCGTCGATGCACACGCCCTAGGCCGCCACCTGACCGGCAACGAAACCTACGTGCGCAGTTTGTTGCGGAGTTTTGCCGAAATTGACCGCGAATCCGACTTCTTGGCTTACGTCTCGGAGCCAGGCTCGGAAGCCTTGGTGCCCAAGGGTTTCGAAGTGCGGCGCGTATCCTCAAATCCCTACACCCGCCTTGGCTGGGATCTGCCGACACAACTTCGACACGACAAGGCAGACCTCCTCCACGTGCAGTACACCGCGCCTCTGGCCTGCAATGTGCCGACCGTGGTGACCGTGCACGACGTCAGCTATCTGGAGCACCCCGAATACTTCACTTTCGGACGCCGCACCCAACTCCGCTGCACCGTGGCCTACACGATCCGGAAGGCTTCCGCCGTTCTGACAGTCAGCGAATTCTCGAAGGAAGCGATCCTTCGGGCATACGACATCCCGGCGCACAAAGTCCACGTGGTCCCCAACGCGTCGAGCGCCGATTTCCGTGTGATCTCGCGCGAAAAAGCAACGACCGCCGCGATGAAGATTCTCGGTTTCCCGCAGCCGTTCATCCTCACCGTTGGCGACCTGCAACCCCGGAAGAACCACATTGCCCTGATCGCCGCATTCGCGAAACTGGTCGCAAAGTACCCCCAGTTCCCGCACCGTTTGGTCCTGGTGGGCAAGAACACTTGGTTTGCGCCAAAGGTCCGGGAGGCGGCGCAGAACTCCGGCGTAGCCGACCGCATTCATTTCGCCGGGTTCGTCAGCGATACCGAGCTGATCAACCTCTACAACTCCGCCGACTGTTTCATCTTCCCTTCGCTTTATGAAGGTTTCGGGTTGCCGATCATCGAAGCCATGGCCTGCGGCCGCGCCGTTGCGTGTTCCGATACCTCCGCCATGCCGGAGGTGGCCGACGGCGCGGGGCTCTTGTTCGACCCCTTGAGTGAGGAAGCCATGGTACGTGCAATGGCTGACATCCTACTCGATGGGGAATTGCGGGCACGGATGGAACGGCTTGCTGTCCAGCGTGCCACCGTCTTCAGCTGGCAACGCAGCGCCAAGGCGACGCTGGAAGTTTACCGGCAGGTCGTGGAAGAGTCGGGCAGCCGGGTCCAAGTCCGGGTCGCAGACTCTGTCGACGCCGTGGCTCAAGTTCGCAAGAGGAGATAAGGACCAACATGAAGCTCCTCAATGCATTTATCGGCACGCTTTTGTGCGTGCCATGTTTCGCGGTCGACAACGCTCTGACAGGCTTCCCGTTTGGTTCCGAGGACCTCGCCTACCGCGTGAACCTGCCCACCGGCCAGAAAATCGGGAACGGCCACTTGCGCGCGGCCAAGTCCGGCAAGGATTGGAAATTCGAGCTTTCCTTGGACGGAGGCATCCCTGGTTTCGCCATCGATGACACCTACAAGTCGGCGTCGAGCGGCGAGCTGTGTTCATCGGAGTTTTCCAAGCGGTTTGCGCACGGCAAGCGCAAGGGTGGCGAAGTCGAGACCATAGACCGTGCTCTGGCGACAGCAACCCGGTCCACCATCAACGGTGGCGGCAAGAGTGATTTTCCTGTTGCGGACTGCACCAGGGACGCACTTGGACTCCTGTTCTTCGCCCGCCGGGAGTTGGGACAGGGCCGCGTCGCATCGGGGCAGCAATTCCTGTTCGGCAACCTATACCGCGCCGATATTGTGTATACCGGCCCTGAAACTATTCCAGTGGCAGGCCAGCCCGTGGTCACGGACCGGCTGGTGGTGAACCTGAAGGGCCCGTCGTCCACCCGCCAGTTTGAAATTCTTTTTGCGCGCGATGCCGCACGCACCCCACTCTTGTTCCGAGTACCGATTATGCAGGGTACGGGCCAACTGGGCAAGTTCACGATGGAGTTGGTCCGCTGAGTCGTTTCCGCGTCGCATTCTTTTCCCCCATGCCGCCATCCAAGAGCGGCATTGCCGATTATTCGGCTGCTTTGGTCTCGGAGATGTCGAAACTGGTCGACGTCGAGGTTTTCGATTCAAAGGCCAAGCGCTTTGAACCCAGCCAGTTCGATTCCGCCCTCTACCAGATCGGCAACAATCCGTTCCACGATTTCGTCTACGACACGGCCCTGCGGCATCCAGGTACTGTCGTATTGCACGAGGCCAACCTGCACCACCTCATCGCCGACGTGACCATAAAGCGGGGTGATTGGGATGCGTATGTCGCCGAGTGCGAACTGAATGGCGGTCCTGCTGCGCTGGCCTTCGCCCATCGGGTGCGAAACCTGGAAGTTGGTCCCGATTACGACGGATTGCCGATGATGCGGCGGCTGCTGGAGTCCTCGCACGGGGTGGTCGCACACAGCCGCTTTGTGGAGACCGCCGCCCGCACCGAGGGTTTCGCCGGAGCTTCAACCGTGATCCCCCACGGGGCTTGGATACCCGAAACCAACGGGCTTGCAACACGCCATCTCCTGGGGCTGGACGAATCGACGCCGCTAATCGGTGCGTTCGGGTACTTGAAGCCGTACAAACGGATCGCGGAATCGCTCCGGGCATTCCGGCGTCTGGTGCGCCTCGATCCCCGGGTGAAGATGATCCTGGTCGGCGAACCTCACCCGGATTTCCCCGTTGACCAGTTGATCCGGACACTGGGCCTCCGCGACCATGTCCGCATCCTTGGGTTCGTTCCGATAGAAAAGTTTGTCGATTACATCGGGGCCTGCGACATTGTGTTGAACCTGCGCTACCCGACCGTTGGCGAAACGTCCGGCAGTCTGACCCGCGCAATGGGCCTGGGCAAGGCCGTTGTGGTCAGCGACGTCGGGTCTTTTGCCGAACTTCCGGACGATGTGGCGTTGAAGGTGCCGGTCGGCGCGGGCGAAGAGGACTTGATCTTCGAGTACCTGAACACCTTGGTTTCCCGACCGGATCTGGCACAGGCGATGGGCGCGAGGGCGAAGGGATGGGTTGCGAGGGAGTGCGACTGGTCCAGCGTGGCCGCGCGATACGTCGAGTTTCTGAAACAAGTCGCCGGCCATCCGACCGAGAACAAGACAAGCCCGGCCTTAGTGACCGTCACCCCTGAAACACCGCATCCAGTCATCGCCGAACCGGTCATCAGTGAATTTGTCGCTGAAGACGCTGTCGCCAAACCGGTTCCCGTAGGGCAGCCATTCTTGGCTGCGGAGGCCTTTCAGGCCGAGACAACCGAAACGCCCGAGCCACAAACCCAGGAGCCCGTCGCGCCTCCTTCCCCGCCCGACCCCATCGAAATCGACCCCGTCGTCTTCGAAACATGGCTCTCCCCGGAAGGCCGCGAATACGGGGCCAAGCACGTCTCCCGTTTCGTCCACACACTCCAGATCACGCCCCCCGGCGATGCGTCCAAATCCATCTTGGAAATGGGCGCCTACATGCAAATGACACCCGCGCTCCAGCACACGCTGGGCTACGGCCACGTCCGCGGCTGCTACTACGGCGAACTGGGCCGCATCGACCACAAGCACATCACGTCCGACACCGGCCAAGTCTTCGAATGCGATGTCGACCATTTCAACGCGGAAAAGGACATCTTCCCCTACCCCGACGCGTCCTTCGACACCGTTCTTTGCTGCGAACTTCTGGAGCACCTGGTGGAAGACCCGATGTTCATGATGGGCGAGATCAACCGCATCCTGAAACCCGGCGGCCACCTGGTGCTCACCACCCCGAACGTCGGCTCGCGGCGGTCCATCTCCGCCATCCTGCTGGGATACCACCCGGCCTTCTTCCCGGCCTATATCCGCCCCCGGAAGGCCAACGAGGAGGCCGAGGCACGCCACAACCGTGAGTACGTCCCGATGGAGGTCCAGCACCTGCTGACCGATTCCGGCTTCGACCTCGTCACCCTCGAAACCGGCGAGTTCCTGGAAGAGCCGCACCCGGAGCTCCACTGGGTCACCCACCTGCTGGAACGGTACAAGCTCTCGCACAACCTGCGCGGGGACGGGATCTACGCCGTTGGCAGAAAGTCGGGACCGCTGAAGAACCGCTGGCCGGAATGGCTGTATGCCTAACCTTGCCTTCGAAAACGCGCGGATCGAGCTGGCCGGAGCAACGCTGGAAATTTCATGCCGCTTGGTAAACCGGTCAGCGGCCGCGTGGAGCGGTGCCGATGGCTGGGCCGCCGGATACCACCTGTTCGACGACCCAACCGGCGTCCTGGTGGTGGATGGCGAGCGACTGGCTTTGAATTTGCGGCCGGGCGAGTCGTCGGTATTTGCCCTCCACATCGCCACCCCGCCGGAACCGGGCGAGTACTCCGTCTACGTCTCGGCCATGCGCGAAAACGAGGCGTGGTTCTACGAACGGGGCTGGACATTCCTACTGATCGAGTTCGTTGTCGGCGACGACGGCGTCCCGATGCTGCGAAACTGGCGACCGGCCACCATCCGGTCCATCCGGGCCAAGCAAATGGCGCGTTCCTTCGGACGGGCTTTCACCATGCCATTCACTTCCGTATGGCGCAACCGCAATCTGGTGCGCACGATGGTCCGCCGGGACGTGATGGGACGCTACACGGGCTCGTTCGGCGGCGTGTTCTGGGCCGTGCTCAACCCGCTGCTGCTGATGATGACCTATTTCTTCGTCTTCGGCATCGTGATGGAGACCAAGTTCAAGAATGACCCCAGCAAGACCGGTTTTGCCCTCTACTTCCTGGCTGGGATGCTGCCGTGGCTCCCGTTCAGCGAGGCCGTGGGCCGCGCACCGTTCGTGCTGCTGGACCACCGCAACTTCATCAAAAAACTGGTCTTCCCGGTGCAGACGCTGCCCGTCAACCTGGTGGTATCGGGCCTGGTGACTGAGTTCTTCGGCCTGATCCTGTTCCTTGTGGCTTTGTTTTGTATCCGCGGTTCCGTACCGGTGACAGCGCTCTACGTGCCGTTGATCCTGATTCCCCAAATCCTGCTGACCGCCGGACTAGCATGGTTCCTCGCAGCCCTGGGGGCCTTCGCCCGCGATTTGGGCCAAATTATTGGCTACATGCTGACGGTACTGATGTTCCTGACCCCGATTTTCTACCCTGAGGAACAACTCCCGAAATTCGCGTCGGGAGTCATCCGGGCAAATCCCGTCTACGTGCTGGTGCACGCCTACCGGGCTGTGTTGCTGGAATCCCACGCGCCGGATTGGCGCGCTCTCGGTTGGCTGCTGCTGGCGGCATTGGCTCTGTTTGTGCTGGGCCACGCATGGTTCCACAAGCTGCGGAAGTCTTTCGCCGACCTGATTTAATGGCTATTCGTGGTAGCCTCGACCGCAAGCGAGCGGCTTCATAACTTGAGAGTGAGCCGCCGACGTGTTTGACAGTGGTACCGACACTGATGGATGCCTCGACAATCAGGAAACAGCCGGATGAACCGGTCTCCTGGTTTCTGTTGCATGCGGTTTTGGCCCGGCACCCAATTCACCAATCAGTCCTCGGCCATTCACCTCTGGTTGACTCCGGTATCGCCACAGTCGATAATAATTGCAGTGGAGTCCGCGCACGCATGAGTCATTTCACACCGGTGATCGGAAGTTTCGCTGCACTTATCGAGCCCGCGCCGCCGAAGCCGACGCTGTCGCCTGCCAATGCAAGCGAGTTGCTGGAGTTGGTTGCAACGATGGATGCTGGGGACAGGAAGCCAGTTCCATTCGCGGATCTGCTCGAGCGGAGCGGCATGCGATTTGACCGCTTTGGCCGCCTTCTGAGAAAGCTGGAAGAGGGTGGATTTGTTAATGTTATTGCTATGGGTGACTTGGGCGACGAGAAGGTCTTGTTGACTGCGGCGGGTGAGAGTGCCGCAAACTTGCACGCCCTCGAAGCTTGAGTGATCGACTCCCAATTCTCAACTGTCTTTTGCACCTACCTCATGAATTTCCTTCCATGGCTGGCAGTGGGCTCGTTCGGCTTGCTGGTCTCCGTCGGCGAACTTGTATCCCGATACCGTGATTCACCTGGGCGGCTGTTGAGATCGCCTTTGGCGATGCTGTACTGCGTGGGCAATGTCACTGCCGCAGCCTTGACATTCGGTATGCTCAGGGGGTTCGGTTGGACCGCCGGACTGGGGGCCGATGAGGCCGAGAAGATCGTATGGATCCAGACCATTTCTGCGGGATTCTGAGCCATGGTGATATTAAGGTCCTCGATATTCCGGGTCCGTATCGGCAAGGACGACGTGGATGTCGGTCTGGCGACAGTTGTCCATCAACTGTTTGCAGCAATAGAACGTGAAATAGACCGCATTGAGGGTCGGCACCGACTTGATGCAGTGGACGCCTTCGCCGGATTGAAGTTCGACGAAGTGGTCACGATTGCCCCTCAGTTGTGCGCGGGTGCGCTGCAAAGCCTAACCGCCGAGCAACTGGAACGCCTGAAGACAAGCATTGGGACAATTCGAGGAGGACTTGGAACCGAGGAACACAAGTTGCAACTCTTGGTCTTGGAACTGATGAATGCCGTGGGTCCAGAAATCGTCGATTCTGTGGCCAATCTCCTCAAGAGAAAACAAACTGGCAGTACGCAGGAGCGGTTCTAGACAAACTGACGGTTGAGTTCGTGCTCGGCCACGCATGGTTCCACAAGCTGCGGAAGTCTTTCGCCGACCTGATTTGAAGCACTACAATGGAGTCAGCGGAAGCGTCATGCCGATTCCAGCCGTTGCGACTCTTTACAATACCGACCTTGCCGAATGGGCCGACACCCAGGCGCATGCCCTGGAGTGCCGCGACACCCTCCACTTGGATTGGGACAACCTGGCTGAGGAGATCCGAGCGTTGAGCCGTTCCGATAGGCGTGCCATTGAATCGCACCTGAAGACAATCCTCCTCCATCTGATCAAATGGGAACGCCAGCCGGAGTTGCGTTCCAATTCGTGGAAGCTCTCCATCCGCAACGGTCGGCATGCGATTCGCAAGCTGGTAGCGGAGTCGCCCAGCCTACGCCGCTACCCGGCAGAAGTTCACGCGGAAGCACTTGCCGACGCCTATGCGGACGCACTTCTCGAAATGGGCTTGGAAGATCCCCAGCCGTTCACCAACTTCAGCCTCGAACAGACCTTGAATCCTGAATTTCTGCCGTAGAGAAATCGGCTCGATCCCGGAACGATAGAAACGCTATCGTTATACTGGCTTTTTCCAATGCCCACTTCCGCTACCGTGCTCGACGTCAACGCGATCCGCAAGATCCTGCCCCACCGGTACCCCCTCCTTCTCGTGGACCGCATCATCGAAATGGACGACCAGCATGTCGTCGGCATCAAAAACGTGACCGTCAACGAACCTTTCTTCGTTGGCCACTTTCCCGATTTCCCCGTCATGCCCGGTGTCCTGATCGTGGAAGCCATCGCGCAAACGGCTGGCGTCCTTGTTCTCAGCTCCATTCCCGACCGCGATTCCAAGCTCGTCTTCCTTGTCTCCATCGATTCCGCCAAGTTCCGCAAGCCTGTGGTTCCCGGCGACCAACTCGTGATGGATGTCAAAATGATCCGCCGCAAAGGCAGCGTCGCCAAGATGGAGGGTGTTGCCCGCGTCGACGGCGCGATTGTGGCCGAGGCGATTGTGATGTGCAAGCTCGAGGACAAGCTCGACCACGAACCGGCAGTCCAGGCAAGTTCGGAGCTCGCAGCCAGTTAATGCCCGTCCATCCGACAGCAATCGTCGATCCTGCGGCCAAGGTGGACCCCACAGCGGAGATCGGGCCTTGGTGCATGGTCGGAGCCGATGTGGAAATCGGTGCCCGTACCCGGCTTATGGCGAATATCATCGTCGAGGGCCCCTGCGCGATCGGCGATGACAACGAATTCTTTCCGTTCGCAACGGTCGGAGTCGCCTCGCAGGATTTGAAGTACCAGGGCGAGCGCGCCGAAACCCGCATCGGCCACCGCAACAAGATCCGCGAGTTCGTCACCATCCACCGCGGAACCCGGGGCGGAGGCTTGGTCACCAGCATCGGCGACGACTGCCTGCTGATGACCTATGCCCACGTGGCCCACGATTGCAGGATCGGCAACCACGTGATTCTGGGCAACAGCGTCGGTCTGGCAGGCCATGTACTCGTCGACGACTGGGCGGACGTGAGCCCCTTCAGCGGCGTCCACCAGTTCTGCAGGATCGGCCGCCATGCGTTTGTGGGGCCCTACAGCGTGATCAAGCAGGACGTGATGCCGTATTCGCTCACCAGCAACCAGCCGGAAGTGCAGGTTTTCGGTGCCAACGCCATCGGCCTGGGCCGACGGGGCTTTGAGCGGAGTTCCATCGAGGCGCTGCAGACGGCGTTGAGGCTGTTGACGCGCGCCGGATTGAACACCTCACAGGCGGTGGAGCGCATCCGCGAGGAAGTGCAGCCCTGCGCCGAGGTGGACGAACTACTGGAATTCATCGCGACATCCCAGCGCGGCGTCTTGAAGGGATGAAATACGGGATCATCGCCGGGAATGGCCGGTTTCCGGTGTTGGCACTCGAAACGGCACGCAAAGTGGGCGACGAGGCCATCGCCTTTGCCATCCGGGAGGAGGCGTCCGTCGAAGTCGAGCGTGCGGCGGCCAAGTGCCATTGGATTTCCCTGGGCGAACTCGGACGGCTCATCGAACTCTGCAAACAGGAGGGCGTCACCCGGATCATGATGGCCGGCCAGGTGAAACACGCCAAGATCTTCTCGAACATCCGCCCGGACTGGCGACTGGCCAAGGTTCTGTTCTCGCTGGCATCGAAGAATACCGACTCGCTTATTGGCGGCGTGATCAAGGTTCTGGCTGACGAAGGGATCGAGCTGGTGGATTCCACCTTGCTATTAAAACCACTGCTGGCCCCGGCGGGTCCGATCACCAAGCGCAAGCCGGACTCCGACGAGCGCACCAATATCGAGTACGGCCAGAAAATCGCCCATGCGCTGGCAAGCCTCGACCTCGGCCAGAGCGTGGCGATAGCGGACAAAGCCTGTGTCGCCCTGGAAGCCATGGAGGGTACGGACGCGATGCTGCGCCGTGCGGCGTCTCTTGTTGAGGGGAAGAATCTGACTCTAGTCAAGGCGTCGTCGCGGAGAAGGCACTTGCTGTTCGATGTCCCGGTGGTGGGGCCGGGAACCATCGCCACGATGGTGGAGACGGGGACCACCGCCCTCGCCGTGGATGCCGGCCGAACGCTCCTGTTGGACCGGGAGGAGTTTCTGGCGGCGGCAAACGCCGCAAAGATTGCGGTGGTGGGGATGGAGGCTCTGGAATCATGAAAAAGGTAGCAGTCGTTGGGGCTGGCGCGTTCGGGAAAAACCATGTCCGCGTGGTGTCGGAGTCGTCGCGTGCGGAATTGGCATTCGTGGTCGATCCCAATCTGGCACTGGCCCGTGAACATGCCGGACCCCGCGGGGCGCAAGCTTTGGAAAGCCACCGGGAACTGGTTGGCAGAGTGGATGCCGCAGTGATCGCCGCCCCCACCATCCACCATGCCTCCATCGCGTGCGACCTGATGGAGGCCGGGATCGATGTCCTGGTGGAGAAGCCCATCGCCGTCACCGTGACCGAGGCCGACCGCATGATCGAAGTGGCGGAACGCCAAGGCCGGATCCTGCAGGTTGGACACTTGGAGCGGTTCAACCCGGCCATCATCGGCCTCGAAAAGCTGGCGACCCTGCCTTTGTTCTTCGAAATCCACCGGATGAGCGTCTTCACGCTGCGCAGCCTCGATATCGACGTGGTGCTGGACCTGATGATCCACGACCTCGACATTGTGTTGTCATTCGTCCAGTCGGAATTGAAGGAAATCCGCGCGGCGGGGATTTCCGTGCTTTCCCCCAAGGTCGATATCGCCAACGTGCGCCTGGAATTTGCCAATGGCTGCATCGCCAACCTGACGGCAAGCCGCGTTTCGACGGAAAAAGTCCGCAAGCTGCGCCTCTTCCAGCCACTGCAGTACATCTCGCTCGACTATGCCAAGCAGTCAATGGCGGCGTTCACCGTGGGGGGCGACGAGGGCATCGGCTTCGAACAGATAGCCGTGGAGCCGGGCGAGCCGCTGAAGCTGCAGTTCGACGCGTTCATGGACTCGGTGGAAACGCGGCGGCAGCCGAAACTGGATGGGCCCACGGCACGTCGCACATTGGAGACGGCGCTTGCGGTCCTTGATAAGATCGGGGAGCATTCGAACGTTGTGGCCAAGACCTTGGCCGACGGGTGGAAGTAAGTTCCGGGCCAACCCGTTTATTTCGATTTGGACAACGCCAGCTTCGCGCCATCCAAGATTTTTTGCGCGCGGGCTGCAACTCCCCCGTAGCCACGGGCAGCCGCCTCGGTTGACAAATCCGTCAACTGCTTCTGGGCCGACCTGTCGCCATCGCGGGAAGCTGCCTCCGCCATCGCCAGCCGTGTTTCGAGGATCAGGGAAAGCGTTTCAGCGCGTTTGGACTGGTCCATGGCCTGTCGGAACAGCAAGGAAGCTTCCCGTTTGTGCCCCGCGGCCGCTTCAATCCTTCCAGCCGCGATGGTGACGGGGGCCGAGGAACTCAAATCCTCGCTCTTGGAAAGAACGGTCCGGGCGCTGCGGATGGCAGCTGCCGCACCGGCCAAATCCCCAGTCGCAAGTCTCGCAAGAGCAAGAATCCGATAGGCTTCGGAACTTGTGGCGGGCGTTCCCGCCTGTTCCGCTGCGGCTTGGGAGGTATTGGCAGCTTCGTGGAAACGCCCTCGCAGGAGGTCGATTTCCGCCTTGCCCACCTGGCAGCGCCGCAACGGTTCCTTGCGCCCCAATTTCTGCAACAGCTTGCACTCTTCGGCGCGCAGGCGGTCCGCCGCGCCCAAATCGCCCATGTTCTTCGCCAAGTTGGCGAGGAAGGTGAGCGAGGAGGCGACGGGAGCGTCGGCACCGGCTTCGCGGTGGAGACGCAAGGCCTCCTCCAGATCGCGGCGCGCGGCCGGGAGATCGCCCTGGCGCTGTTCCATCCGACCGATGCTGTCGAGTGCGGATGCCAGTTCGCCCTTGTTGTCGGACTGGCGGGCCAGCTGCATCAGCTCCGTGTAGTAGGCCCGAGCAGTCGGGCCGTCCCCAATGCGCGTCGAGATGTCCCCCAACCGGCGCAGGGCGACCAGGACGAGCCTGGAATCGCCCACATCCCGCGCGATCCCGAGGCATTCCACGAACGCCCCGCGCGCAGCGGCGAGATCGCCGGCCCGCCGCAGTGCCAGACCCTGGATGTTCAGCGCCCGTGCCTCCTGGCCCCGGTTCCCCGTCCTGCGGGCCAGTTGGAGCGCCCGGTCCGCCGCCTCCATGCCACCCGCCGCATCGCCGCTGTCGGTCAATTGGACACTCTCATTGTTGAGTGCCGAGGCGACACACCCCGAATCGCCGACCTCCGAGCACAGCCTGATGGCTTCCTGCAAGGCGGCGCGGGACTTGGCAAAATCCCCGGCTTTTTCCGACGCCAGAGCCTGCCCCGCCTGGGCGCGTCCCTCCAACAGGCGCGCACCTAGGCGGCGGGTCTGCCCGATCACGGCGGAGAATCCCAACGCCGCCTTGGCATACTCGCCGCCAGCCAGCAACATTTCGGCCTCGGCAAGGTCCGCCCTGGCCTTGGTGTCCGCCGAGCCTCCCAACCGCAGCTTGGCCAGGGTTTGCAGCGCCAAACGGCCCGTCCCGGCCTGGGCCTGCGCCCGCGCCAGTCCGAATCCAAATTCCGAATTGTCGGGCTCGAAGGTCCAGAGGCTGGCGTACACTTCGGCGGCCCTTGGCCACAACCCCGCCATTTCACCGTAGCGCGCCTCCGCCAGCAACCTTTCCGCCGTCGTGAGGCGGCCGGAGAGGTCAAACGCCAAGCGGGACTGCTCCTTGGCACGCAGCTCGTAACCCGTCTGCAACAGGGCTGTGGAAAGGTGCAAGTGGGCCATGGCGAACTTCGGATCCTTGGCCACAACCACCTCCAGCAACTTCTTGGCACCGGACGGATCCATGGCCCGCAGGCTCTCAAGCGCCTCAAAATACACGCGGCGCACCTCAGGCTCGGAGGGTACCATGGCACCGAGTGCTAGGCCAGCCCGCTGTTCCTCCGCCGAAGACAGAGCGCCAGAGCCAAAGCGCGCCCGGATTCCCGCTCCAGCCTTGGCCACCAACTCCGGCAGATCCGTCTCCGTGCCGGAGAAGACCAACGCAGCCGTGCGTTCGGGCTTTTCGGTATCCTGAA
>CAITMP010000879.1 GCA_903893525.1 uncultured Acidobacteriia bacterium
ATGCGCGGCGAACCCGATCTGCCAACTCCCGCCCACATCGTGGAAGCGTGCACCCAGGCGCTGCATGCCGGTCGAACCGGCTACCCCGACAACCGGGGCGAAAAGAATCTCCGGGAAGCAGTGGCGTTGAAGCTGCGGCGCGACAACGGCTTGGCGTATGATCCGGCGACCGAAATCCTCGCCACCACCGGCGCAACGTTCGGAATCCACGCCGCGCTGACGGCGATTCTGCGGGAGGGCGGCGAAGTGCTGCTGCCGGATCCGGTCTACGACGCCTACTATTCCCCGATCCGTCTAGCCGGGGGGATGCCGAGGGCCGTTCGCGCGGAAATTTCGGGGGGCCGGTTCCACATTCCCGACGGTGCGTTGGAGGAGGCATGGAACCCGTCGGTCCAGGCGATGATCCTGAACACGCCTTGGAACCCTGTCGGCACCGTCTTCACGCAGGCCGAGCTGGAGCGCATATGCGAATTCTGTCTGCGGCGCAAGGTCGTGCTGATCTCAGATGAGATCTACGAAACGATCCTGTTCGACGGACACCGGCACATTTCCCCCCTCGCCGCCGTGCCGGAGTTGCGGGAAAGCGCGGTCTACGTCAACAGCCTGTCGAAAACCTACTCGATGACGGGCTGGCGGGTGGGTTATTCCGCCGGTCCCGCCGCCATAATCCAGCGGATGTTCATGGTGTTGGCGCAATCGAGCCGCGGCCCATCCACCTTTGTCCAGGACGCGGCGGCTGTGGCGTTGGCCGGTTCCCAGGATTGCGTGGAATCGATGCGGCTGGAGTATGCGGCACGTCGGCAAACCGTGCTGGATGCATTGTCGGGCATCCCGGGGGTGGATGTGTTGGCCCCGGAGGGCGGGTTCTTTGCGATGGTGGATGTTCGCGGATTGGGCCAGACTTCGGATGCCGTGCGCCGCCGGTTGCTGCACGATTTCGGTGTCGTGGTTGCACACGGCTCTGCCTACGGGGACGCCGGCGAGGGAACGCTGCGTGTTTCGTTCGCCAGTGGCGGGGAGACGCTGCGCAAGGGCTTGGTTAGGCTACGCGACGGGCTCGCGCACCGGCCATAGCGATCAGCATCCCGCCCGCCATCAGCATCAATGTGCCGGGCTCGGGGGCCGCCACGTCGAGCTCCATAATTGCGGTGGTGGAGGTCGCCCCATTGGCAACGGTGGCGCTGCTGCCGAGCGTTGATCCCTGGCCCTGGTAGGAGCCGCTGGTGTTGGGATCGGAGTCGACGAGGACAGCCGTCCCTTGGCTGTTGCCCGAGGTCCGGATCGTGATCAGGAGATCTCCGCCCGAGTAGGTGAACGGCATGGAGAAGTGGATTTCCGGGCCGAAGGAATTCGGCGTGTGGCCGGTGGGAAAGGCTCCGGCGGCGAAATTGAGCGCACCGCTGCGCACGGTGGTGGCGTCGGTACCGGCGTTTGTGGCGAAGGTGGTGCTGAGCGATCCTGGTGCGGCGGTTGAGGTCGCGATCTGGATATCGAACTGTGTCCACGAAAGGGCACCGCTGATGGCTCCCACGCCGGTGTTCAGTCGGAAGGCGAGGCCGATCAGGCTGTCACCGGGATGGAGGCTGAGGACGGAACTCGAATAGTCGTACTGGAAGGTTCGGGCATTCGGACCGAGGACCCCGCCGTTGGAATTTCCCCCTTCCGTCGATGAAAAGGTGGACGGAATGACGACAAGACTGGCGTTCGCGGAGACGCAGGAGACGAGCGCGGCGATCAAGGTAGGGAGCGCCGCGGAGAACAAGGATCGGATCATTACCCTTACAACGGAATTGGGCCGGAAAATCGCTCACGAATTCTTAGGGCAATCTGCGTAAAAGCACCACGGTGACGTTGTCGGGGCTGCCCTTGGCGTGTGCTGCCGCAATCAGGTCGGCGCACTTGGTCTCCAGCGTGCCGGTCTCGCCCAGGATCCGCTCGATGTCGCCTACGGCAACCACGCCGTGGAG
>CAITMP010000880.1 GCA_903893525.1 uncultured Acidobacteriia bacterium
GGTTTCGTGGGTATGGGTCAAGTTTTCCATCGCGCGGCGATTGTAGCTGGCGTAGGGGTGGAAAACGAACCATGGGGGATGAAAAACGGTGCTGCCGAGGGTGGGTTTTGGTCTTGGAATGAGCGGTTTAGGGGGAATTTTGATTTGGTGAAAATAGTTGTGATCGGGGCTCTTCCCCCTACCGCGATCTGCCGTGCACTGGAGGAACGTGTCTTTGTATCGGGTAACGGAAAAATTGTTAATGTCTGTTGCTGTTTGAGTAGTTTATTGAAATAATGGGGGTCATCACGCCGAGGCAGCCAAGCAAGCGGGCGCAATCTGTTCGGTGATAGGAGAGTGTGTTTGATGCCGAAAGTCTCCAATTTGCCAGCTTGTCCGGCGGTCCCTATCCCGGGCTCGGCGAAGCCGCTTGACTACGAGATTTCGTTGATCACGCCAATGTTTGGTGGCGGGGTCTTGGGAGGGGAACCCGATGACGATATGCCGATCCGGGGAACTGCGATTCGGGGGCATCTCCAGTTTTGGTGGCGCGCAACATGTGGGGCTGCGTTTGATTCGTACGAAAAACTTCTTAAGCGTCACACAGAGATTTGGGGCAATACAGATCATGCGAGCCCCGTTGACCTTGAGGTGCGAGACGTGGCGAGCACCGTTGGGAGCCCTTGTGCTTGGCATGACCGCGAGAATGGCGCGGACGGACGAGAGCGGATTAAGCTGCGATGGAACGCAACCTTTGACCAGGGTTCCCTGGCGTATGCTCTCTTTCCATTTCAAGGCGAGACGACAAAGGGTAAGGAGAAGGCACCTGCAAATGCGTTGAATAGGGTGTCGTTCACCTTACGACTTCGACTCCCCAAGGACTTCCAATTCCATGCCGATGTCGAGACGGCGGTCCGGGCTTGGGTCAATTTTGGAGGGCTTGGGGCCCGGACGCGGCGCGGTTGCGGTTCCTTGTTCTGCAAGAAGTTAGCTCCCACGGACGGGAATGATGTCGGTAACTGGTTTGAACGGGCCGGATTCTCCCATGTGTCCAACGCGAGACCGTGGCCGCTCCTGCTGGATGAGGCACGCGTGGCAAGGGAGCAGAGTGCCACCGCTGCATGGGAGAACTCGATCCGCGTAATGCGTGACTTCCGGCAGGGTGTTGGTACCGGGCGAAACGCTGGTGAGGGCAGGGTGCCCGCAGGCAGGTCCCGATTCCCGGAGCCGGAGGCGATACGCCGTTTCGTCGGCCCGCGTTTGGCGAAGCACCGGAGGCTCCCCCAGATACCGGACGACGCGTATCCCCGTGCAGAGTTCGGGTTGCCAATCGGGTTCCATTTCGCTGGTTCAGGGGACCCAAAGGACACTTGGCTGTACCCGAGTGAAGGGGATCGCATGGCGAGTCCGCTCATCTTGAAGCCGCTGGCCTTGGCGAACGAACAAGCTGTTCCGCTAATTCTGCGGCTGTGGACGGAACCACTTACAGCGGTCAGGCTGGAAGGTGGCCGGCAGGCACAACAATTCGGTGCTGATGCGATTCGCGGCGCACGGCTGGCAAGGTACGCCAATTCACCACTCCAAGGTTCAAACGGATCCGCTATCGAGGCGTTCTTAAACTACGCGGGAACAAAGGGCTTCAGCAAGGTGACAAAATGAGCCGTCACTTGCTAGCAATTAACATCGGACCAGTCCAGACGTTTATCGAGGCTGCGCGCAGGACGCGGGATCTATGGTTCGGGTCGTATGTGCTTTCCGAAATCAGCAAGGCCGTGGCCAAGTGCGTCCGCCGGAATGACGGGATTCTCATTTTCCCGGCACCTGAAACAGATGAAGACTTGGAACGCGATTCTGTTTTGAGTGTTGCCAACATCATTCTCTGTGAACTTGACGAGGGTGTTGAACCCGAAGCGATCGCGCGTCTCGCGAAGGTTGCGGCGCAAACCCGCTGGAGGGAGTTCGCGGACCGCGTCTATGAGGCACACCAGAGCTGTATCGATCAGGAGATATGGGACGACCAGGTAGATGACGTCATCGAGTTTTCCGCTGCGTGGTATCCCTACCAACCGGAACAATATCAAAAAGGCCGCGCCGCTGTGATGCGGCTTTTGGGTAGTCGCAAGCTGTGCCGTGACTTCTTGCCTGTGAATGGCAAGGCGGGCGTTCCAAAGTCTTCGTTGGACGGTCGGAGGGAGAGCGTACTGCGCAAGGGAAAAGGTTCGGAACCACGCAAAGGGATGCGGCTCCAGGAAGGGGAGGAGCTCGACGTCGTGGGTGTCGTGAAACGATCCTGGGTGCCGAAGGGTGGGGGACAGCCCCGGTATCCGTCGGTGGCGCGAGTAGCCGCCGACCCATGGCTGCGGCGATTGGACGAGCAGGACCTGCAGAAGTTGATTCAAGAATGCGAAAGCCTAAGCGGGGTTGTTTACCAAGTTGACACTTCGACGCAGCGGGGCAGTCCAAACTACGCAAAATTTCCGTTTGAGGGGACTGTTGTGTTCCGGTCCCGCTACAGAGAATTTGTGCAAGAGACTGGAATCGGGACGGGCGACCTTGATCGGGTGTCTGAGCTTGTAGGGCAGTTGGCAAAAAAAGGTGAACCCAGCCCCTACCTTTGCGTGTTGGTTGCGGACGGCGACAAAATGGGCGAGGCCATATCAAAGCTTGAGTCGGCTGACGCACACAGGCGCCTCTCTTCCGACCTTTCGAAGTTTGCTGGCCGTGCGCGCCAGATTGTCAGCGATCATCACGGTGTGCTGGTTTATGCAGGTGGCGACGACGTATTGGCATTCGTTCCGGTGGACCAGTGCCTCGAATGCGCCCGAGCACTCCATGAATCGTTCGCCGAAGCTTTGAAACCGGCAAACTTGACATTGTCGGTGGGCTTGGCAATCGCACATTTCATGGAGCCGCTGGAGGTTCTTCTCGGATACGGCCGGGATGCCGAAAAGCATGCGAAGAAACCGGATCGGGACGGTCTGGCAGTCCATGTCCTAAAACGCGGCGGGGGACCGGTCAAGGTGCGAGGAAGGTGGCTAGATGGACTGGATGAGCGCCTTTCCAAGATGAATGCGTGGCTCAACGATGGTGCTGTTCCTGGCCGCGTGGCCTATGATCTCCGACAGATCGCCGCTCACTATCAGGGTTGGCCGGAAGAGACGGTGTGCGGTGCCATTCAAAAGGACACACTGGCGATCTTGGCTGGGAAGCAACCCGCGGAGGCGGGGGGGATGGATGCAATCGAGCAACTCGTAAAGGATCAGGTAAAGGATTCGGCAACTTTGATTGAGCTTTCCGAATACCTCTTGGTCGCGCGGCAGTTGGGGGCACAATGACGAGCTTTCTGGATGTCCGGGCACGCGATCCGATTGTCTGCAGGGACGGTCGTCCATTCGGTGCCAATCAAGGCAACCGTATGAAAAGCTTGGCTTGGCCGCTGCCGGCGATGATTGCTGGGTCGTGCCGGGCCCTGATCGCGAATACTGCGGGCCGGGATTTTTCACTACAAACCGGGCGGGAGTTGCTTGGGTTAGAGATTGCGGGGTTATTTCCAGTTGCCGATAGATGCCTATACCTGCCCGCGCCGAATGATTGCGTGGTCCATCCCGATAAAGGGCCATTGCGCGCAGCCCCTGCGAAAGAGCACGGAATCGAGTTGGGTGGCTGTGATTGGCCGAATGCGGGGTTGCGGCCTGTGGCCTTGAGTGAGTCCGAGGCGACGGAGGATTTCAAGCCTGAGTTTGCACCCGCGTGGTGGCCGATGGCAGCCTACGAACGGTGGATGGCGGGCGGCCCAGTCTCGTTCGATTCGGGGTTCTTGAAGGGCCCTGATGTGGAATACAGGGCACATGTTTCCCTGAATGCCGGAACTGGATCAGCCGAAGAGGGCGAGTTGTTCACGACAGCCGCACTGCCATTGGCGCATCTTCGTCGGCACTGCGCGAAAACGGACGGCGGGCTCCTCGGGAATTTTGCCGAGATCGAACTTGCTGGAAGGGTCCGGGCGACGGGATGGTGCGAGGATGCCGCAAAACGACTGGATACTTTACATCCGTTGGGCGGAGAACGGCGGTTGGCGCACTGGAAGGCTTCCAAGTCAGGTTCGATTTGGAACTGCCCGGTCTTGATCCGCAACGCGTTGGCGGTTTCGACCCATGTTCGGATGGTGTTGGCCACGCCTGGGATTTTTCGAGATGGTTGGAAGCCCGGCTGGCTGGATGGGGACCTCATCGGAACACCTCCTAGCAGCAAGGTGAAGCTGCGGTTGGTGGGGGTGACAATCCAAAGGTGGCAGGCTGTGTCCGGGTGGTCGTTGGTGGCACCCACGGGGCCGAAGCCGGTGAAGCGGATGGTCCCGGCTGGTGGGGCGTACTTTTTCGAGAAAGTGGACGGCGATGTGTCGAGTCTGGCGGACCAATGGCTGGAACCGGTGAGTGATGACAGTCAGGACAAGCGCGACGGCTTTGGTCTTGCGACTTGGGGCAGCTGGTAATCGAGACGGGTTTGGAAGGAACTTCTATGGCGAATACGCAAGTTTATTGGCTGCACACATTGTCTCCGACCCATGTAGGCACGGGGCGGGGCGTCGGGTATATTGACCTGCCGATCCACAGGGACAAGGTGACGAATTGGCCGCTGATCCCCGGTTCGGCGTTCAAGGGTGTTTGGGCGGACCACCACAGGGCGACACGGGAAGCCAGAGATGTTGATTCCAAACTTGGACTGGTCTTTGGCAGAGCCTCCGACAACCCCAACGCATCAAACGCCGGAGCTTTGATTCCGACTGATGCGCGGTTGGTTTGTTTACCGATTCGCAGCTTTTTCGGGACGTTTGCTTGGTGCACATCACCGCTGGCATTGCAGATGCTTCAGCGGGACTTGGAGTTAGCGGGGATGAAGGATGTTCCGCCCGTGCCGCCGACACTGGCTCCCGGCGTGGTTCACAGTGCCAAGGACAGCAGGCTGGCGGACAACAAGAAGAAGATTTACTTGGAGGATCTCGACTTCGATGGCAAGGAATGCGACACGGCCACGAAATGGGCGGCTAAGATCGCGGGGTGGGTGTTTCCGGGCGATGAAAACAAGTCCTGGCGGGAACGATTCATGGAGCGCTTCGCGGTTGTGCCGGACGAAATTTTCGATTTCCTGACTGAGACCGGCACCGAGGTAACAACGCGTGTCCATATCAGCGACGAAACGAAGACCGTTGAGAAAGGGCACCTATGGAACGAGGAGTCGCTGCCTACGGAAACGATTTTGGTTGGATTGATCCAGTGTGATCGGGTCTACTCGCGTGGGGTTACTTCGGATAGCGCCGAAAGTCTCATTGCGACTTTCGCCACGGAGCCACTGCAACTTCAGATTGGGGGCAAAGCGACGGTTGGCCGGGGCCGGGTCCGCTGTGTCTTCACGGCCGGAGGGCGGGTGTGATGCCGCAAACAAATAGCCAGAAGATGGCGCAAGCGGCGTATCGGCGCATCGTAGATCGCAGGCCGGAGGGGAAATTCGCGAGTTTCGCACGGGAGTTCCCTTCGCTGGTGCACTCCTGCGGTTTTGCGCAGGCACTGGCATTTGCCATGTCAAAGAAGGCACACCATATGGAATACATGGATGACCTCTCCGCGGTGCTTGCCGCAGTGGGCGTGGAGCAAGCACGGACATCAGCAGAGTTGGGCGCTTTTGTCAGGGAATGCGATGTGGCCGCTTACGTGCGGCTGAGTCGGCACACACTTCAGGCGGCAGGGTGGCTTAAGCGCTATGTTGAAGCCGAAGAGGAGGATTAGTCTGTGCGGAGTGTGTTGACATCACTGGACACGGCGGGTTGCGGACATCCAGGATTGCTTCTTCAGAAGTATCTCAAGCCGGAGGCCCGTGAGAAAAACAATGTTGGCGAACTGATTGGTGCGGTCAAAGCGGCGATATCCGATCCGTCCCTCAAAATTCTGTATGCCGAGGCATTCCAGCGGCGGATGGGAACTCTGCCAGAACACACACAATCGGTCACGCTGATGACGCGCCCCAAGAACCGCCTCGTGATTGGACTTGGCATTGGGAGCGTATCAGAGACCGGATTGTTCTTGCACCATACGTATGGCGTGCCAGTGGTTCCGGGGTCGA
>CAITMP010000881.1 GCA_903893525.1 uncultured Acidobacteriia bacterium
CGCCCTTGATTTCCTGGTCTCTTCCCAAGTGGTCCCAATGCGCCGTGTAGACCACATATTCGTCCTTCAGCGCCGGATCGCTGCCTTCCAGCTTCGCAACCACGTTCCGCGAATCGGCCTTCCGCAGGGAATTTTTGATCTTGAAGTTGGCTGTGGTCCCCGGCAATACGACGGGCTTGAATTCCTTCTTCAGCGCGTCTTTCTTCAACGCCGCAAGATCCAATCCCGCGAGCCGGAACATCTCGGCCGTTTTGTCGTAGGTCATCCAGCTTTCCACCGGCACCCGGCCCATATTGTTGTCGGGCCGTTGGATGTTGAACATCTCGCCGATCTTCCCCGACACCACGACCTCGAACGGATACCCCGCGAGAGCCGTTTCATGCACTATGATGGCCGCCGCCGCACCCTTCTCGGAAGCGATTTCGTACTTGTACGTCCAGCGCCCGTAGTAGGTCATGGCCTTACCGTGGAACATTTTGTCGTCCAGTTTGGACGGGTCGGCGGGATCTGGAACTTGCGGGTCGTTCACCAGCATCACGATCGTCTTGCCCTTGACGTCCACACCCTTGTAGTCGTCCCAACCGTACTCCGGCGCAACCACGCCATAGCCGACGAAGACAACCGGCGAATCCTTTACCTCGACCGATTCCGTAAACCGCGTGGAAACGGCGACGAGATCCTTGTCGACCGTCGCCGCCATCTTCTTGCCTTTGACCGTGAACGTGGCCTCCGGGGTGGATTTCGTGCCGGCCAGCGGTACCTTCTGGATATAGGTCCCGTCGGGATTGCCCGGTTTCAATCCCATGTCCCGGAACTGCTTCTCGAGGTACGCGACGGTTTTTTCCTCTCCCGCGCTCCCCGGCTTGCGGCCTTCGAACTCGTCGGAGGCCAGCGTCTTGATGTCGGCCATCAGGGTATCCGCCGAAATCTGGGTGCCAGATGTTTTGGTTGGCTCCGGGCTCTTGCTGCACGAAGCCAGCATTAGGACAACAAGCGGGGCAACAAGGGGAAGGAGCGCAATTCTCATACTCAATAGTCTAGTCGGGTAGCGTGCGTTCCACTACATCCCCAGTGCCTTGAACACGCCGACCGAGCTCCGCAAGACGTCGGACCTGGCCGCAGCCAGTTCCCGGTCGATCTGGAATTGCTGGCGCTGGGCATCCAGCACGGCCAGAAAATCCCCCAAACCCTTCGTGTAGAGCTCTCTGGCCAGTTCCACGCTGGTGTTGGCGGAATTTCGTGCCGCTTCCAGTTCCCGCTGCCGTTGCATGGCGCGGTCCCGACCCACCAGGGCGTTTTCGGTTTCCTCGAAGGCGGCCAGAACCTCTTTCTCGTAGTTCCGCAACGCCTCCTGCAGCTGCGCGTCCTGCACCGCGATCTTGGCCCGGATTCTGCCGTAGTTGAAGATTGGCAGCGTCACGGCGGGCCCGACCGAGAAATAGTTCCCACCGCCCAGGGTCAATCCCGCCACATCGGTGGCTTGCCGGCCGCCCAGGCCGGTTATCACGAACTTCGGGTAAAGGTCCGCCCGCGCCGCACCGGCCCGCAGGAATGCGGCGCCGATCTGCGTTTCCGCTCGACGGAGGTCTGGCCTCGACCGCAGCAAGTCTCCGGGGACCGCCGCTGGAATCGCGGGAACGGCCAAACCGGCAGTCCGCGGAGCCAGCTCTTCCACGAGTTTCGTGGGCGGTTCCCCCGCCAGAACGCCCAACCTGTAGGCGGCACCCAGCCGTTGTCTGTCCAACTCCGGCAGTTGGGCTCTCACAACTGCCAGTTGGGTGGACTGGCGCTCCACGTCCAGTCCGGTCGCCAAACCAGCCTTCACCCGGATCGAAATTAGCTCCAGAAGTTCCTGCTCGGATGCCACATTGGCCCGGACCACCGCCATCTGATCCTCGGCGGCGCGCAATTCCACATAGTTCCGGACCACCTCGGCCGCCACGATCCGGCGTACATCCGCCAATGCGTCCTGTGCGGCCCGCGCGTCGGCTTGGCTCGCCTTGTCCTGTTTCCGGAGTCCGCCGAACAGATCGGCTTCCCAACGCATCGTCAACCCGCCTGAGACCACCGATGTTTCAAACGGCGAGACGAACGTGCCGCCGTTCTGGCCGGATGCGGTCGACGGCACTTTGATCACTCCCTGGTTCGCGCCGCCCCGCAGGCGGGTTGCCGATGTATTGGCGTCGAGCGACGGTGCCAATGCCGCCCGTGTGCCCGTACGGCTGGCCTCCGCTTCGTGCAGTCTTTCCACCGCGACGAGGACATCACGGTTCGCCGCAACCGCACGGGTTACCAGTTCCCCAACCATCGGATCCCCGAATGCCTTCCACCACTCAGCGGTTGCCGCCGGTCCGGGCACAGCATTTTGGAACGCAGCCGGAACCTCGACCACCGGTTTCGGCTCCGCAGGTTTTGAAGCTGCCAACAACAGGCCGCTTGCAAGAAATCCCATGAGAATTATCCGCATGTTACTTCACCTCGATCATCACGTCCATCTGCTGGCCCGGACGCACCGGTACCCCTTGGTCCAACGCGTAGACCACTTGCAGGACACGGGTATCCACCCGCTCGGTGGCGTCGTTCGTCAGGTTCTTTTTGGGCACCACAAAGGGCTCGAACCGCACAAATTTCAAGGGAAAGCGTCGCGAGGCATCCCCGCGAACCGACGCGTACACAGCCGCACCCGGAGCAACCCGTGGCGCATCCCGCTCGTCCACGTCGGCCCGGACGTTCAGTTGCCCGGACGCACCCAGCAGCATCAACGGTTGCGCCAAGGGACCCGCCGCCGCATATTCCCCAGCCCGGACCTTGCATTGCAGGATCTCGCCGCTAATCGGACTGGTGACCGTCAATCTGCCGAGATCGGCCTGAATTCTGGCCACTTGGGCCTCAGCCTGCGACACCTGCGCCCGGGCAACATCCAAATCCTTGGACCAGGTACCTGCTTTCAACAGGCGTAGTGCGGCCTTTTCTTCCTCGACCTTGGCAGTTGCAATCTGGACGCCGCGCCGCCGCCGCTCCAAGTCCTCCCGCCGGATGGCACGCGAGTCCGAAACACTTGCGATCAAATCCAGTTGCACCTGGGCGTCGGATAGTTGGGCCTCGGCCTCATGCACCCGCGCCTCGGCTGGCGGAATCTCCTCGGGTCGCGGCGAGCCCTCCAAACGGGTCAATTGCGCCTTTGCCAACTTCAAATTCGACTCCCGCAAGGCCAATTCCGCGCGCAGGTCCCTGTCGTCGAGCCAAAACAGTTTTTGACCCCTCGCGACATGGTCGCCCGCCGTCACCCCGACTCCGACCACCAGGCCTGGCACCGGAAGGCTGACCGAGATGTTCTCGCTCGACGACTCGACCAGCCCCACCGCCCCCACCTTGTTCACAAACGGGGCCGTGGGCGGTGGCGCGTACGGGGCCACCGGTGGATTGTTCGGTGTCAGCCGAGCAACACTCATGGCGGCGAAGCCGATGGACAACAGCGCAAACAAGGGTATTCCGAATTTCGTGAGCATGATCTTAGTCCTCTTTAATTGCCCTTCGTGTCAACGTGCGTGATTTGGCCGTCGTCCATGTGGGCGATCCGGTCACCGAATTCAAATACACGGGAATCGTGGGTAACCACGATCACCGCGCGGTCGGGCCCAACGGCCGTTTCCCTCAGGAGCTTCATCACGGAATGCCCTGACTCGTGGTCGAGCGCGGCAGTCGGCTCGTCGCAGACCACCAATTTGGGGCCGTGGATCAAAGCGCGGGCGATTGCCACACGCTGCTGCTGGCCCCCGGAAAGCGTGTTGGGGAGCGCGTTCAGCCTCGGCCCCATCCCCAGCCGCTCGAGTAGTTGGCTGGATTTCGCCACTGCCGCTTTTCGCGACATCCCGGCGGCGAGCAACGGCACCGCCGCATTTTCCGCTGCCGTCAGCGACGGCAACAGGTTGTACTGCTGGAACACGAAACCCAAGTTCCGACGCCGGAACAGCACGGCTTCCGAACTCGACAGGGCCGCCGTGTCCGTCCCGAGTACTGCCATGGCCCCGGCCGTCTTGTCCAGCAGCCCCGCAATCACCGATATCAGTGTTGTCTTCCCGCAGCCGCTTGGACCCACTAGCAGGGTCATCTCGCCGTGCCGCGCCTCGAAATCCACCCCCCGAAGGACCCGGACCACCGAGTCGCCGGTGCCGAAATCCTTTGACAATCCCCGTGTTTCCACTGCATGCAAGCTCATTCGTTTACCCTCGAAACGCTTTTACCCTCTGAACACGACAGCCGGTTCCAAGACCACTACCTTGCGGACGCTCACCACACTCGCGAGGAACGCAATCCCGGCTACCGTGACCGCCACGCCCTTCATGATTTCCGGCAGCATATAGAA
>CAITMP010000882.1 GCA_903893525.1 uncultured Acidobacteriia bacterium
CGGTCGGCCTTGGATGAAGTGATGCGGGCGGAGATGTCCGGGCACGTGAAGACCGCCGTCGGCTGCTTGCCTACCGATCAGCGGATTGTAGTCGTTTTGAGGTATACCCAGGGTCTATCGTATGACGAGATCGCGGAGATTCTGGGCTGTCCGAAAGGTACGGTGGCGTCGCGTCTAAACCGGGTACACAAGACGTTGGAGCAGCGGTTGTTGTCATTGTCCGGCAAGAGGAAATCGTCATGAATAGGGATTGGTTGGAGCGTGAGCTTTCGCGCCAGTTGGCACCAATGGAAGCTCCCCGCAATCTTTGGGCCGGTGTTGCGGGTCGCCGGATCGCTGGCCGGGATGCTTCGCGCGCCGGATGGATTTTGTGGCCGGTCATCGCGCTACTGTTCGTGGTGGCGTCTGCCGACCTGATTCGGCAGCTCGCGGGTGGCGCAAGTTTTCACGGGGACCTGCGTCAAATGGCGCAAAAGCCAGTACGCGGGCCCGTCCTGACCGCAGCCTTGTACGAGGGCGGGGACCAGTCCGACCCGTGGGTCAAGTGTACTGTTGTCAACCATATGCATCCCTCGGCGACCGTCTCGATGGCTTCTGGCCATTGGATTGCGGCATGGAGGAGCGAATCGCAGGGTGAATCGGTGGAGCGCCACATCGCGCCGCCTGCGGGCGCGAGAGCCAATCGGCGTGCACTCTGGAGCGCGACGGAATGCACTTCGTGCCACATTGATTTACGGACAGGCGAAGGGCGTACACGGCTCTAGGGTCCGCAAGCGCTATATAATACGGAGGGTTGGGGGAGTATGAACAAATACGGTAAATTCGCGGTTCTGATGGCCATCATCGTCGGCTCGCTGCTCTATGTGGCGACGTCTTCGATCCAGAGTTCCAAGACCTACTACGTCACGATCACCGAGTTGCACAAGCTCGGCCGCGAGGCTTCCACCAAGCGCGTCCGCGTGGGCGGCGACGTTCAAAAGAACTCGATCGTGCACGACGGCAGCCAAGTCAAGTTCAATCTCGTCCAGGAAACCAACATTCTCCCCGTGGTCTACGAGGGGCGCGACCCGCTCCCGGACACCTTCAAGGACGGGGCGCAGGCCTTGGCTGGCGGTCGGCTCGATTCCGCAGGCGTCTTCCATGCCCAGGAAATCCAGGCAAAGTGCGCATCCAAGTACGCACCCAAGCCAGGCCAGGCACCGGACGGGCTGCAGAAAAAGATCATCCCCGCAGCTGCGGGCACGGCATACCGCTCCAGTCTCTAGAATCGACGAATCAGCCCCACACCCATGGAAAATCTAGGCGCACTCGCCCTCCTGCTTGCATTTTGCGTTTCGCTCTACGCGATCATCTCGTCCGTAGTCGGACGGCTGAAGAACAAACCCTTTCTCACGATGAGCGGTGAGCGCGCTGTTCTGGCTGTTTGGGTGCTGATCACCACGGCTTCCGGCATCCTGGTATACGGTCTGATGACCAGCGACTACCGGATGGCTTATGTTGCCTCCCACACCAACCGCGACATGCTGCCGTTTTACAAATTTGCAGCATGGTGGGGTGGCCAGGAAGGGTCCCTGCTTTTCTGGAGCTGGCTGCTTTCGACCTACGCGGCCATCGCGGTCCTGACCACGAGGCGCGGCCACAGGAACCTGCTGCCTTGGGTGGTGGCGATCCTCTCGGCGATCCAACTGTTCTTCCTGACTTTCAACGCGTTTGTTGTCAGTCCGTTCCAAGTGCTGGCCGTTGACCGGGTGGTCACGTCGGTTGCGGACGGGATGGGCTTGAACCCGCTGCTCCAGTATTGGGCAATGGTGATCCACCCGCCGTTCCTCTACTTGGGCTATGTCGGATTCTCGGTGCCTTTCGCATTTGCCATGGCGTCCCTGATTGAAAAAGCGCCGGGCGAAAGCTGGATTCACACCACCCGCCGCTGGACCTTGGTGACTTGGCTGTTCCAGAGTATCGGCGTTGCCCTCGGTTCGGC
>CAITMP010000883.1 GCA_903893525.1 uncultured Acidobacteriia bacterium
CCGCCTGAAAGGCGGCTGCAGCCAAGAATGGCTGCCCCACCGCAGAATGGTGGGGCGCCGTAGCCAATGTCATTACCGTCTCCTCTGGCGGATCGAGAGATACGTTCTCAAGGCCTCGTCCACCGGTTTCGACGTATCCATGAACACATAATCCAATCCCGCCGAAGCCGCCTTGTCCGCCAGCGCCTTCATATGGTTCCCCATCTTTTCCCGGTACTCGTTCCGCGCGTATTCCGGGGATATCTCCATCGCCGTCTGGTCCTCCACGTCCAACAGCAGCACCGGATCGCGGAACTTCGGGGCCACCTCGTTCGGGTCCAGCAGATGGAACATTACCACCTCGTTCCCCCGGTACCGCAACGGTTCAATCGCCTTCACAATCGTGGCCGGGTCGCCGAAGAAATCCGACATCACAACCACAATCCCGCGCCGCTTCAAAAACTCCTGGAAATGCAGGAAGGGCTTCACGAAATCCGTCCGCGTGCCGTCCACGCCGCCTTCGGCATGCTCGATTGCATGCAACAAGCGCATCAACTGCCCTTGCCTGGTCGACGGCGGGATGTAGTTGTTCACATCGTTGTCGAAGATGATGATTCCCGTGGCGTCGCGCTGGATCGACGCCAAATGCGCCAGCGACGCCGCGATGAACCGGGAATAATCCAGTTTCGTGATCTTCGTCGACGAATAGGTCATCGACGCACTGGTGTCCAGCAGCATCAGCAACTGCGAGTTGGTCTCGCCTTTGAACCGCTTCAGGTAGATCTTTTCGGTCCGCGCATAGACGTTCCAGTCCACGTGGCGGAGGTCGTCGCCTTCCACATACTGCTGGTATTCGGCGAACTCCTGACTGAATCCGAACGTCGGCGAACGGTGCAGACCCGCAACGAAACCATCGACCACCGTCCTCGCTACAAGATCTAGCGAGGAGATGGACGCGAGCACCTTCGGGTCGAGGAAGCGCTGCAGCATGGGACCCTATTCCCGTGGTGCCGGCTTCAGCTGCAATACCTGCCTGAGGACGTCATCCGGCGTCAGCTTGTCGGATTCCGCGTGGAAGTTCAGCAGGATCCGGTGACGGAGGATGGGGATGTACAGTTCCCGGATGTCCTCGAAGCTCACGTGCACACGGCCCTTCATCAGAGCCCGCGCTTTGGCCGCCAATACAAGGAACTGCGCGGCACGCACCGAGCCGCCGTAGTTCACATACTTCTTGACGATGTCCGGCGAGTTCGGGTCCTTGAACCGGGTCGCACGCACCAGTTCAATCGCGTACCGAGCCACCGTATCGCCAATCGGCGTCATGCGGACCAGCTGCTGGAACCCGAGCATTTCCTCGGCGGTGGTGATGGGGTCGGCCTTGGCCACCTTGGTGGTAGTGGTCAAATCGACAACGGCCAGTTCCTGCTCCGCCGTCAGGTAGTCGAGCATGATGTTGAACAGGAAGCGGTCGAGCTGGGCTTCCGGCAGCGGGTAGGTACCTTCGAGTTCGATCGGGTTCTGGGTGGCGAGGACGAAGAACGGTGCCGGAAGGTCGTACCGGCGACCGCGCACCGTGCAGGAGCGCTCCTGCATCGATTCGAGCAATGCCGCCTGGGTCTTGGGCGGCGTACGGTTGATTTCGTCGGCCAGAAGCACGTTGGCGAAGATCGGCCCTTGGACGAAGGTCCATGTCCGCTGCCGCGTGATCGGGTCCTCTTCGATGATGTCGGTGCCGGTGATGTCGGTCGGCATCAGGTCGGGCGTGAACTGGATGCGCTTGAACAGCAGCCCCAGAACGTCGGCCATGGTGCGGACCAGCAGGGTTTTCGCCGTGCCCGGCAAGCCCGTGATCAGGCAGTGCCCGCCCACGTACAAGCCGATCCGCACCTGCTCGATCACTTCCTCCTGGCCTACGATGACCCGGTGGACCTGCCGGACAATCTCGGCGTCGACTTCCTTGAAGCGTGCGATCCGGGACTTGAGGGCGTCCGGGTCGATCTGTGGGTTCACGATGGTGGACATGGGTTATTTTTTCGGTTCCGCGGCGGTTTCGAGTTGCAGAAGCAGCTTCTGGGCGGGCCGGAAATCCGGTGCCGCCTCGAGTGCGACGAGGGTTTCCTCTCTGGCCTTGTCGATGAGGCCCTGGGCCTTGTAGGCCATTGCTAGATTGTAGTGGCTGCCCGCAACGTCGATCGGGTTCAGGGCCACAACAGCCCCGAATTCCCGGGTCGCCAGCTTGGCTTGGTTGGTGGCGAGGTACAGCGCGCCGAGCCGTTCGTGGAGGTTCCGGTCCAAAGGATTGACCGCGTTCAAGCGCTCCAGTTCCTTCTCAGCCAAGGCCGAATTGCCGGATTCCTTCAGCAGGTCCGAGTAGGCCTTGATGGTTTCGGCATCGCGGCCGCTGTATTGCGAATACTTGGCGTATTCCGCCATCGCCCCGGCCTTGTCGTTCTTTGCCAGGAGCGCCTTCGCCACCAGGACGTAGGCGTTGCCCGCCTCGACGTAATCGGGATAGAAGAATTCGAGGGCCCGGCCCTTGGCGATAATCGCGTCGTTGTCAGGCGGCGTCGCGCGCGCCAACTTGTTCAATTCGCCCAAGCCGGTGGTCCATTCCTTGAAGTTTTTTACCAGAACCTCGGTTTCCTTCTCAAGATCGGCTAGGAAGTCCTTGTCGAAGGCCTCGGGCTCCATCTTGAGCTGGTCGCGGATCACGTCCACAGTGGGGCGGTTCTTGGCGAATTCGCGGGCGATGTCGAGCAATTTGCCCTCGCCCCAGCGCTTGGCGATGTAGTCGCAGATCTTGCCCGCCTGGAAATAGGAGACGATGACCTGTTCCGGGAACTTGGGGTGGATGAAACCGCGGTCGATCTCGGCCACGGGCAAAAGCTTCTTATCCCGAATCGCCACGATGATGTCGGGCGTGATCCGGTCGCCCCAGTCGGCGTTGGTGGCTGTCTCCTCGTGGACCGCAAGCCCCTCGGTGAACCAGCGGACTACCCGGTCGTTGGTCAGCGACAGGATGTACATGTGGCTGAGCTCATGCCAGAGTGTGCTGGCCCAGTGGAATTGTCCCGGCGGGCGACCCGAGGGGCTGTCCATCGCGATGGCGTTCCCGCTGGTTCCGTGGAAAGTCACTCCAAGGGCTCCCAAGCCTGGCATGCCCATGGTGCGGACCGCGAAATCCTCGTGGTTGGGGTAGACCTCGACCTGCACCGGTTGCGGAAGCTTGTGCTGGTACTTCTTCTCAAAGACGTTCATCGCGCGCCGGATTTCGGCCTCGAAGTACGGGCGGAGGGCCTCGTCTTCCTTCTTATGCAGCTTGAGGACGATTCCAGGAGTTTCCACGGTCTTGTAATCCGCGTAGCTGTCCATCAGCCGGAGCGTGTTGACGGTGGGTTTGTCGTCGTGGTGGTTTTCGTAGCTGAGTTCGAGCTCGGTTCGGGCTTCCCCGGCCAAGCCGAGGCGCATCAGGTTGACCCCAAGCTCGGAATGCGCGCTCCATAGTTGGGGATTTGCCGCGATGGCTTTGCGGTAGTACGTGATTCCATCCTCGTAACGCCGGTTGAGGACAAAGAAGTGGGCAATGCTTGCGTACCCTTCGGCACGGTTGCCGATTTTCGCCGTCCAAGCGGATGGTTTGTCGTCCAGCAGGTCAAGCGCGGCGTGGATGGCGATGGCTTGGAGCGCGTTCGGCTCGATTTCGAGCGCCAGGTCGGCTTCCTTGGCGGCTCCCTTGTGGTCGTCGTCCTCCAAGGCCATGCGGGCCTTGATCTCGTGGGCTCGGTAGAGTTTGGGGTCGATGGCGAGAGCCTTGTCAGCCGCCTCGGCAGCTTTGCTGTTGAATTCCTCGGCTTGGACCTCGGCAAGGCTGAGCCATGCGGCTGCGCTCTTCGGGTCGATCTCCAAAGCTTCGAGGTAAAGCTTGGTGGCGTCCGCGGAGTTGAAGCGTTCGAAAAAGAGCTGGCCCCAGCGGACGCGGTAGGCGGCGTTGGATGGGTCGGCTGCGACAAGTGCCTCAAAGGCTTTGCTGGCACCTTTGAAATCACCAGCTTTCCAGAGCGCCTCGGCTGTCGCGAGTCCCGCGGCAAGGCTCGGGTCATTGCTTGGCGCCAGTTTCCGCTTTGCGTCCGGTTGTTGCGCGAGCAGCGACAATGCGACCAGCAATCCGACCGCACTCATTCCCCGGAAACGGCGCATTACTTTTCGATCGCCTCCTGGGTCCGTGCCAGTTCCAACAGCAGCGCATTGATCTGACGTTTGTAATCCTCGGGGGCCATCAGGTCCTTTTGGTATTTGAGTGCGTCGATGCGGTTTTCGATGTCTTCCTTTTTCTTGACAAGCGCCTGCTTGGCCGGGTCGGTCACCTTGGCCGCGGCTGAACCGTAGCGGATCAGCGGGAAGGCCGCAGCCCGTGGTTGGTCTTCGAGCACGGAATGCTCGGTTGCGAGCCGTTTTTGTTCGGTGAAGAAGGCGGCAGTTTTGGTGGAGGCGTACTTGTATGCCTCCAGCGCGGTTACTGTCTCGTTCTTGTCCGTGTCGGCGGACGCATCGCGGAGGGCTTCCACCCAGTAGCGGGCGAACAAGGTGGCGTTCTTTTCGGAGCCGGATTTGGTTGCGGTGATGACGGTGCGGCCGTCGTGCTTCAGTGCCGGGGTAATGCCGCCGGATGCGCTGGTCATATCCACAACCAGCTGTCGACCGGCCTGAATCTTGTTCAGTAGCCCCGCCAGTTCGGTGCCCGAAATGTCGGGGCCGGGCAGGTTGAACTTGTATTCGGTGCCATCGAAGGTGCCGTGCCCGATCATCATCAGGACGAACACATCGGGAATCTTCGCGCTTCCGGCGATCTTCGCCAGTGCCGCCGTCAGCTTCGCCTTCGTGGCATCGGGGCCCTTGAGGGTCTCCACGACGCGGTCGCCGCCGCCCGCGCGGAGCAGTTTGTCGGTATCGGTGGCGAGAAGATTGAACCGGGTTTCGTAGTCGGGCTCGCCTCCGAGCCCGGCAACAGTCAGGAAATACGTTGCGGCCTGGGCCTCGGTGGCCAGCAGGGCCAATGCCAACACTGCCTTACGCATCTAAACGACCCCCCATTTGCGGCGCAACAACCACTCGCCGCCACGGATCAGCACCACCAGCAGGAACAGGATCGGCATGTCCCAGATGTCCAAATTGTCGTGCGCCGTGATGCCAGCCTCGGAAACCGTGACCTCTTCGCCCAACCGTTTCGCCTTCGACTGCATGAAATAGCTGCCGCCGGTATCCGCCGAGAGCTTCTCCAGCAGGTCCTTATTCTGGGCGGCATTGAAGTTCTCGGCCACGCCATCCTCACGGAGGAATGTCACGGTGTCGCGTCCCAACTCAGCCTTGTCTTCCTTGGAGAAGCCCTGGCGCGCGACGATCTCCGCCACGTAGCTGCCCGCCTTGTCCGCCGAGTAGTCTCCGGTATAGGTGCCGGGCTCCAGCGGGTCGGGCTTCAGCTCAAAGACTGCGCTGGTGCCGTCCGGACGCGTCATTGTCGCCTCCACTACGGCTCCGGGAACCACATTGTATTGCTTGTCGCGGACCACGGCACGGAGCGGAACGCGCGTCTCGTCCGACAAAACCTGTTTCGGCGTCGATGCCGAGACCTGCCCCGGCGTTTCGTTCACCAGCCACCGCAGCAATTGCTGCCAGAAAGTGGCGTGCGTCTTGTCGGAGTGCTCCTGCAGCATCTTCCATCGCCAGGTACCCGCGGTTGCGAAGACCGCGGTCCGGCCATGCCCGTAATTCTGGATCGTCAGCAGCGGGGACGGGCGGTGTCCCTGCGGCACCACGTTCATCAGCACCACCGCTCCCGGTTTCGGCGTCCCGACCCCGGCGTAATTTGCGATCTGCGGCATCTTCTTCCAGCGCGCCGCACTGGCCTCCCGGCCTTCCTCGATCCGCGTGATCGGGCTTTCCCGGCCTGGATCGGTGAGCGCGACATCCGAGAAATCACGGGACCAAGTCTTTTCCGTCGTCAGATGGACGGGCATCATCTCGGCCATCGGCGTGTTTGCGTAGCCGCCCTCGTTGAGCGCGAAGCGGCCGGCCATGAACATCACGCCACCACCGCGACGGTCGGCGAAGTCCTTGATCATCTGCTGCTGGGCGTTGGAAAAGTAATTGGCCTCCACGCTGCCGATGATCAGGGCGTCGTAGGCGAATAGTTCCTCCGGCTTGGACGGGAATCCACCCTCCAGCTCCGTCGGGTTGCCGATGCCTTGGCGGTAAATCTTGTTTTGCGTGGTGCGCAGCATCGAGACGAGGTCCAGGCTGGTCTCGTCCTCCACGGCCCGGCGCATGAACTTGTATTCCCAGCGCGGCTCACCCTCTATATAAAGGATGCGCAATTTCTTTTGCGTCACGCTAACCACGCGGATGACGGCGTTGTTTGCCTTGCTTTCCTCGCCTTGGAGTGGCTCGATCCCGATCTGGAAGCTATGGGCACCCTTCTCGCCGGAGTTGAACACCACCGTCTGGCTCTGCTCGACGTCGGCTTTGAGCGTGAAATCCTGCTGGGCGATGGGGCGGCCGTTTTCGCGGACCACCACCTTCGCCTTCTGGTCCGCATACCCGTGCTGGCGGAACGAAATACGGGCGTTGACCCGTGAATTCGGCATGACACGCGCGGGAACGGCCACATCCTGGACTTCAACATCCTTTTCAAAATGGTCCGGGCCGAAGCCCACTGTATGGACCGGCACTTTGAGCTGCTTGAGTTGCGCCAAGGTCTCGCGGTCGATTCCGCCGGAGTTGTCACCGCCATCGGTCAGCAGGACGATCGCTCCGAGCGGCATGGTGCCGGCCTCGGCGGCGATGTGCTTCAAGCTGTCGCCAATCCGGGTGGCATCGTCGTCGGCCTTCAGCCCCTTGGGGATTTCCACG